>DATIRA010000389.1:0-11375 GCA_035470225.1 Steroidobacteraceae bacterium
CCGGTGTCCCGGCTGCAGTACCTGCGGCAAGCCAGCGGGCTGGTCCGCTTGAACACCGATTTCGACCTGCCGTCGACCGGCTACGGCATCGTGCAACTCCAGGGGCGGAACCCGTCACCGGCCGCAGTGGCCTTCATGCAGCTGCTGCGCGAGGAGGAAGCCGAGGAACAGGCAGCGCCTCGAGGCAAATCGGCGACCCCAGACCGCCCGACCAAACGGCCGCGAGCGCGCGCGCCAGCCGACGGATAGCTGTGCCCAACCGATCTCCGCTAGCATCGAGGTTCGCGAGGTCGGTCACCAACCCGCTCGGAGAACACCATGCCCAATGGCGCCCAGGCCCTGATGCGCACGCTGGTCGACGCCGGGGTCACCGTCTGTTTCAGCAATCCTGGCACCTCTGAGATGCACTTCGTCGCGGCGCTCGACAGCGCGCCGGAGATGCGGGCGGTGCTCTGCCTGTTCGAAGGCGTCGCCACCGGCGCCGCCGACGGCTACGCGCGCATGGCCGGTCGGCCGGCGGCGACCCTGCTGCACCTCGGCTGCGGACTGGGCAACGGGCTCGCGAACCTGCACAACGCCCGCAAGGGCCGGGTACCGATCGTCAACATCGTCGGCGACCATGCCACTTACCACGCCCGGTACGACGCCCCGCTGCAATCCGACATCGAGACCGTGGCCCGCAACGTGTCACCGTGGGTGCGAACCTCGCGGAGCACTGCGGTGCTGTGCCGGGATGCCGCCGAGGCCGTCGCGGCAGCAATGGGCCCTCCGGGCCAGGTCGCGACGCTGATCCTGCCTGCCGACGTGTCATGGGGCGAAGGCGGGGTGCCCGCTGCGATGCCGACCGTGGTACCGCCGCCGAGCAATACCGACGATGCGATCGCCACGATCGCGCGCCTGCTGCAGGCGGGCGGCCGCAATGCGCTGCTGCTCGGCGGTCGCGCGCTGCGCGAACCGGCGCTCATTGCTGCAGCGCGTGTGGCCGGCCAGACGGGCGCGAAGCTCTTCGCCGAGGTGTTCCCGACACGCATCGAGCGCGGTGCCGGCCTGCCGCACGTCGAGCGAATCGCCTATCTGGCGGAACTCGCCTCGGTGCAGCTCGCGGGGCTCGACAACCTGATCCTGGTCGATGCCAAGGCCCCGGTGTCGTTCTTCGCCTACCCGGGCAAGAAGAGCTACCTCGTGCCGGAGAACTGCGCCGTCCACGAACTGGCGACCGAACAGCAGGACGCGCTCGGCAGCCTGGAGAAGCTCGTCCGTGCCGTTGACGCCGGCGCAGTGCTGCCGACGCTGCAGCCGCCGGCACGCCCGGGGCGCCCGACCGGAAAGTTCACTGCGGACAAGGTCTGCAAGGCCGTCGGTCACCTGCTGCCCGACAACGCCATCATCGTCGACGAGGCGCAGACCTCGGGCGTGATGCTGCCCGTGATGACGGCCGGCGCTCCACGCCACGACTTGATTACCCTGACGGGCGGTGCGATCGGCCAGGGCCTGCCGAGTGCCGTGGGTGCGGCGATCGCATGCCCGGACCGTCCGGTGCTGGCGCTCGTCGGCGACGGTTCGGCGATGTACACGATCCAGGCGCTGTGGACGATGGCACGCGAAAAGCTCAACGTGGTCGCCGTGATCCTGAACAACCGTGCCTACGCCATCCTCAACGTAGAGTTGCAGCGCGTCGGCGCCGACGAGGCGGGCCCCAAGGCGAAAAGTCAGCTCGACCTGCAGGACCCCGCGCTCGATTTCGTGCAGATGAGCCGCAGCATGGGCGTACCCGCGGTGCGGGCGGCCACGACCGAGGAATTCGTCGCTGCGCTCGAGGCGGCGCTGCGCACGCCGGGTCCGCACCTGATCGACGCGGTGGTGCCGACCGCGATCTCGGGGCTCAAGCTCAAGCTGCTGCCGCGCGTGCTGGCGTCGCTCGGGGGGCTGCCTGCGCCGCTCGGGCGCGCGGTCAAGCGCAAGCTGGCGCCGTAGACCCTGTATCGGGTCGTCCGGCCGCTGCAGGCGGCTCGCAGCGGCACCGCGCCCCAATGGGAACGCGGTGCCGCAACAACACACTCACATGCTCATCAGTACGCGTCGCGCCTCCTTCTCGAGGTCGGTGTAAGCCTCTTTCTCGACGCTGACCGCGACGCCCTGGATGGTCCCGCCATGGAACTCGCCGGGCGTCGTGTACTGGCTGCTCACGGCGTCCCCGCTGTCGTAGCCGACGCAAAGCCCGTCGCCACTCAGCGTGAACTTGCCCGGCTGCGTCCGCATCGATCCCTGCGCCGCCACCGTGTCGTTCACATAGAGCTTCATGTTGCCGAGCGATTCGCCGTACTGGCCGGCGCTCTCACGAGTGAACTCCATTCCAAGCGTGTATTTGCCCGGCTTGAGCTCGGTGCTCGACACGAAGTCCTGTTCCGGCATGATGCCGAGGAAGTTGTACACGTAGTGCAGCTTACGATCCTTGATGAAGAGCGTGTGGCCGCCGAAGCGCGAGCCGTGCGCGAAGATCACGCCCGAGGCATCCGGATCGGTGATCTCGACGTTGGCGAGGATCTTGTACGAGCGATTCCGGATGCTGACCGCAACGCCCTCCGGCACCGGTGACGTCCCCGGGTAATAGACGTAGCGGTCCCGCGGCGGCTCCTCAGAGGGACGCTCGACGCCCAGCACTTCGACGGCGCTGCGGTCATCGAGCGGCAGCACGAGGTTCTTCTGTGCTTCCTCGTTCCAGGCCGCGATCAGCTCCTTGAGCTTGTCCGGGTTCGTCTCAGCCAGGTTCACCGATTCGGCGCGATCCACGTCGACGTGGTACAGCTCCCACTGGTCCTGGTCGAAGTGTCCTTTGCCCGTCAGCGGCGCGTGCACGGCCGCCGCCAGCCAGCCGTCCTGCCACAGACCACGCGTGCCGAGCATCGCGTAGTACTGCCGATGCTTGCGGGTCGGCGCGTCGGGGGCCGCATCGAAAGTGTATTTCATCGATACACCCGACAGCGGGAACTGCTCCACGCCCCGGTATACGCTGGGCATCTCGAGACCGATGACTTCGAGGATCGTCGGCACGATGTCGACCGAGTGGTGATATTGGTGGCGCACCTCGCCATGAGCCTTGATGCCCTTGGGCCAGCTGATCACCAGCGGATCGTTCGTGCCGCCCGAATACTGTGAGTAACGCTTGAACATCTTGAAGGGCGCCGATGTCGCCGCAGCCCAGCCCGTCGGAAAGTGCTCATAGGTATCCGGCCCGCCGAGCTTGTCGATCAATTTCATGTTCTCCGAGATCTCGTCCGGATAACCGTTGAAGAACTTGTTCTCATTGACCGAACCATTGGGCGTGCCCTCTCCGGATGCGCCGTTGTCCGCCGCGTAGATGATGAGCGTGTTCTCATACTGACCCGAGGCCTTCAGGTAATCGATGAGCCGGCCGATCTGCGTGTCGGTGTACTCCGAAAAGCCCGCATAGACCTCCATCAGGCGCGCGAAAAGCTTCTTCTCCTCCGCCGACAGCGAATCCCAGGGGCGGACGTAGTCGGCCTCGTTGGCGGCGTCCTGCGGCATCGGGTTGAACGGAGTCATGGGCGTGTCCTTCGGCAGGATGCCCTTCTCGATCATCCTCGGCAGCACCCAGGTCCGGTAGGCCTCGTAGCCGTCGTCGAACTTGCCACGGTACTTGTCGATGTACTCCTGGGGCGCGTGGTGAGGCGCATGATTCGCGCCCGGGTTGAACCACATGTACCAGGGCTTCGAAGGGTTGCTCGCTTTCTGGTTGCGGAGCATGCGTATTGCCTGGTCGGTGAGATCCTTCGACAGGTGATAGCCCTTGTCGGGCCCGTACGGCTGTTCGATGAAGCGGTTGTCCTCGACCAGGTCCGGGTACCACTGGTTGGTCTCGCCGCCGAGGAAGCCGTAATAGCGGTCGAAGCCCATCGCGAGCGGCCACTGCTTGCGGCTGGCGCCGGGCGCCACGTCCTGCTCGGCCACGTTGTGGTTCTTGCCCAGCCAGAAGGTGCTGTAACCGTTGTCGCGCAGGATATGCGCCATCGTCGCCGCCTGCGGCGGGATGCGGCCGCTGGAGCCCGGGAAGCCACTCGCCGCCTCGGTGATGGCGGCCATGCCATTCAAATGGTGATTGCGGCCGGTGAGGAGCGTCGAGCGCGTCGGCGAGCACAGCGCCGTCGTGTGCCATTGGGTATAGCGCAGGCCCTCGTCGGCCAGGCTCTGCAGGGTCGGCATGTTGATGCCGCCACCGAACGGCGACCAGGCGGCAAGGCCCGTGTCGTCATAGAGGATGAACAGGACGTTGGGCGCACCCTCCGGTGCGCGCTTGGGCGTGAACGGACCCCAGTCCTGCCTGGAATCGCGGATGTCCAGCTTGATGACGCCCTTGAAGTCAGTGTACGGGCCAACCGCCTGGGTATCCTGTGGCGCCGCCGTGCCGGCAGCTCCAATACCGATCGCGAACGCAGCAAGGCTTCGTGGCACGTTCTCGAGTGCAATCATCACGCTCTCCCGTCAAAGATAGACTGTCGCCTGTCCACGGCGACGGATTGCGAGCAACAGACAACGTCCACGCCGCACCACGCCCCGCGAGAGTCGTCGGCCTGGACCGGCCCGGGTCATCGTAGGACCGCAGTGAGCCCTTTGTCCAAGGCACTACTACGTAGGTCCCTGGTACGGCAATTTCATGAACAATCGGTGACGCGTCGAATTCGCGCTCGCGCCGGTCCTGCACCGCAGCGTCGCTGAGCAACGGTGCAGCCGTCCGCATTGGTCGGCGGACAATGTCGCGACGAGACTCGTGGAAAAGTGGAGCGGGCGATGGGAATCGAACCCACGTTAGCAGCTTGGGAAGCTGCAGTTCTACCATTGAACTACGCCCGCTCGCCGACCCGGATTTTATGCAGGTTCCGCACGGCCGGCAAATCTCCGGCCTGACCCGCACGGTAGAGTACTGGGTTGGTCAACCCACTACTCCAGTGCAATTGCTCCAGCCGATGACAGCATTGACCTTCCCCAGTCACCGAATGGTGGATGGGTTACCGGCCGACGATATTGCCGAACTCGATACAGGCAGCACGCGACCTTCCTGCACCGTGCCCCAGACCGGGATGTCCTTGATCTTCATTGGATCGCAGGTGACAGGGTTGTCGCCGAGGATCGTGAAGTTGGCGAGCTTGCCGGGCACGATGCTGCCGACTTCTTTCTCGAGCTGCAGTGAGTACGCCGCCTCGAGGGTCACCGCCTTGAGTGCACCGAGCCGGCTCACGCGCTGCTCGGGTGCGCGAAGGTTGCCGTCGTTGGTCACACGATTGACACCCGCCCACATCAGGAACAGGGGTTGTCCCGGCGCCATCGGCATATCCGAGTGGAAGGAGAACGAGATGCCTGCCCGTTCGACGTCGCCCATGCGGACCATCGAGTCCGCGCGTGCGGCGTCGAGACCTTTCACGCGGTAGCTGTCGGCGAGCGCGACTGGGTAGTAGGGATTGCCGCTCACGATTGCCCCGAGTCGCTTGATGCGTTCGACCTGCCCGGGCGTCGAAATGGCGAAATGGACGATCACGGTGCGGTGATCCTGGCGCGGGCGGCGTTTCAGGTTGGCCTCGAGCTGGTCGAGCACCATGTCGAGCCCCTTGTCGCCGTTCACATGTATGTGAAGCTGGTAGCCTGCATCCCAGTAGATCCTGAACGTGCGAGCGAAGAACTCCGGATCCATCATCCATTCGCCCTGGTGACCGTCCGTGTAGCCGCCGTTCACCTGCATCGCCTGAGAGAAGATGGCACCGTCCGCGAAGAGCTTGGCCTGTCGCGGCAGGTAGGCCGTCATGCCCTGGCCCCAGGTGAGGAACTTCTCGCTCTCGGCTATCACCTGTTCGTCGGGGAAAGTACCCGTGACCGACTTGGCGTCGACGATGTAGTACCAACGCAGCGGGTTTTCCGGACTGCTCATGACCGCGTTTTGGGCGTCCTGCAGGGGCTTCGACACGAGCCCGCCCGGCTCTGAACCCAGCGTCACACCATTGGCGTGGTAGTAGCGCTCGACGAATTCGAGGCCGGCCTTCAACCGTTCCGGCGATGCGATCGCCGGCAGCACCAGTGGCATCAGCGCGAACATGCCCTGCTCCCAGTAGTGGGCGTTGGCGAAGTCCGACTGCTGCTTCGCGCTCGAGCCTAGCGCGTCGAACCATTCACGCGTGACACCGTACTTCGTCTCGGCAACAGAGTTCAGATAGAACTCGTGCGCGGAACGGTGCCAGACGATGATGGGCCGCTTCGAGCTGATGGCGTCAAGGTCCGATTTCTTCAGCGGCCCGTGAAAGTACTGGTGGTAACCCCAGGTGAGGAGCAGTTCATCCGGGTCGCTGAGCCCGGCATTCACTTCCCGGAGGCGTTCGAAGTACTCGGCGCGGTTCCTGGCCGCCTTCGACGTGCCATCGGGCAGCACCCAGTCTTCGATGGCGATGATGTGCGACGTCATGGTCAGGGCTGCAAGCAGCGGATGGTCATGCTGGGCGATCAGGCCTGGAACGATCACCTGCCTTGCGAATGTCGTGTCGACCGCGTACGGCTGCGCTCCGACCAAGGCCTCCAGTTCGTCGACCGAACCGACGCCGACGATACGATTGCCTCTCACGGCGACGGCCTGGGCCGTTGGACGGTCCGGATCCAGGGTCACGATCTCGCGCGCCGAATAGATGACAACCTGCGGAGGCACGGCGCCCCCGGCCGCCTGTGCGAGGTCCTGTCGGGCCGCGTCGTCGGTCGCAGCCGCGGCTCGAGCCGACATCGCGACGGAGAGCATCGACAGTGAGAGGACGAGTATGGAGCGCCCGAACAGGAAATTCATTCTGGTCCTCCCCGCGAGGCGGGTCACTGCTTACTCGGGCGACGGGTCCCGCAAGCAGATCATAGAGTTATCCACGGTCGCAGCAAGTGCCGCTAGAGCTGCGCCTGTGAGTCGTCTTCGTAGTTCGTGCGCGCGTGGATTACCGCGCGGTTCGACAGCAGCTGCACGTCACCCGATTCGAGGTCCATTTCGACGTGGAACGCCGGCGCTCGATGTGCACGGGCCGGTGCACGTCATGGGACACGATTGGGGAGCCGTCGTCACCTGGTGCCTGGCAATGCTGTGGCCGGGGCTCGTGCGTTCCGCCGTGGCGCTCTCGGTGGGTCATCCGCGCGAATACGCACTCGCCGGCTGGGAACAGAAGCGCAAGGGCCCGTACACGATCGGCTGGCAGTTTCCGTGGTTCTCGGAACGCTGGCTGCAGACGTCAGATTGGTCACGGATGCGCCGCTGGCTGCGGCAGCACCCGGACCCGGAACACTGCATTCGCGACCTCCAGCGGCTCGGCCGTCTCACCGCGCGCTCGAGCCCGGCGGGCGGAACCGACCAGCCCCGCTGTGGAGCACAGTGGACTTCTTACGACTCCACGACGGCCAGCAGTTCCTCGTGCAGCAGCTGCGCCGCTGCTGAATCGACTGTGGCGTGGCGAATCAAGCTCAACGCGCCCTTCTGCTGCGACGGCGTGGAAGAGGCCTGCCCGTGCAACGCCACGGCGTACTCGCTGAAGTCCTGCACGAACACTGCGAACATGCGATCCACGTGCGCCTCGGTCAGTCCGGCGCAGGCGGCCGTGGTTCCTTCACGCGTGCCGTCCGCGGCGCCGTCGATCGCGAGCGCTGCGGCCTCGAGGACGAGCTGCGCGTAGACGATCTGCGTGAACAGCTGGCCGATGCTCAGCAGCAGGTCGAGATCCTTGGCCTGGGCACCCTGCGGTGCGTCGCTCGCCATCAATGCGCCGAAGGCCTCCACCTGGCCGAGGAAGACGCGAACGTTCGGCAGCTGCGCGAAGCGGGCGAACGCCGGCCGCCAGTCCTGGAACCCGACCTTCGACAATCCGCTGGCCGACCCTTGCGCAAACAGGAAAGCGTCGTCGACCGCATCGAGACGGACCGGCACGGCCGGGTAGGCCAGCGATTTCCCCATCGCGGCGGCCGAGTAGGCGGGGAGAAATTTCAGCACCAGCGCGAGGTTCACGTGCACCGTGCCCTCGAGCTTCGGCAAGGTGCGGATGTGGTGGGTTGCCTGCTCGAAGTACGTGTCCTTCTCGAAGCCCTTGGCCGCGATGACTTCCCACAACAGGTCGATCACCCGCTCGCCCTCGCTGGTCACCTTCATCTTCGCGATCGGGTTGAACAGCAGGAAGCGCCGGTCCTCGGCCGAGGCGCAGCGTTCGTAATCCGAGCAACGGGCGCTGTACAGCTTCATCGCCAGCAGGCGCACGTATGCGTCCGCGATCAGGCGTCTCACGTGCGGGAAGTCGGTCACCCGCGTCCCGTACAGCACGCGCCCGGCGGCATGGCGCAGCGCCTCCACGAAGGCGTGTTCCGCGATCCCGATGCTGGCCCAGGCCAGCTGCACCTTGCCGACGTTGACGGTGGCAAGAGCCGCGTCCCATGCGGCCTTGCCGGTGTGAAGGATGTCTTCCTTCGAAACCGGGTAATCGTCCAGGCGGAACTCGGCCACGTACATCTGGCCGCGGATGACGTTCTGCACGAGGCGATAGGCCGGATGGCGCGGGTCGGCCAGGAAGAACACGTAGTCGTCTGCCGGGTTGGCGGACGGACCCTCAGGACGCTGGATGCGCCCGAAGACGGAAACGGACGCGGCGCAGTTGCCGTTGCCGATGTAGTACTTCTCGCCGGTGGCGCGCCAGCCCGCGCCATCGGGCACCAGCACCATGTCGGTGGAATAGATGTCTGCGCCGTGGGTACGCTCGGACAGGCCGAAGCCGAATACACCACCGGCAGCCAGCTGTCGGGCGACCTTGGCGCGGGCCTGCCGGTTCTCGCTCATCCATACGGGACCAAGGCCCAGCACGGTGACCTGCCACGCATACCAGTACTCCAGCGAGTACCAGGCCAGTAACTCCCCGAGGTCGTTGTTGCGGGCGGTGTCCCAGCGGGCCGAATTGCTGCCGGCCAGGCCGCCGGGCTCGGCAGGCGTTCCAAACAACGCGAAGATTCCCTGGCTGGCGAGAAAGTCGAGGAAGTCCTGATACCAGCTTGCCTCGTGCAGCTCGCGTTTCAGTGCGTCATGGCCCTTTGCCTCGAAGAAATCCCGCACCGCCAGCAGCGCCTGGCGCGTCGGCTCGTCGTACCGTGACGCGTCGTATGACTTCGGGTGGAATAGCAGCATGCGACCTCCAGGGGGGTGTCACTGGCATGAAAGCCCGCGGCCGCAACCTGATTCGCACTGCATCGTCGGCATCAAGCCGGACCGTGGCCCGTCAGGTTGGCCCGCCACCTGAACTTCGTGTCGGCAGGACCCAGCCAGCTGTCCGCCGAGGGCGTCAACACTCGCGGTAAAGCTTTCCGCGCAATCTTACCGGCTCCAGCAGCGACCGATCGTCTGGCTCGAGGTCGTACCCCTCCGGATGCGGCGGCCGCGCATTTCCGTTGAGCGCAGTCAGGACCCGTTCATTCGAGTAATAGGAAACGCAGGCGAAAGTCAGCAGCGTGGGCAACAACTCCGGGCTCGCCTCCTCCAGCTCACGCAGCGCCTCGACCCTTGCACCGCTCGATAATGCGGCGAAGCCACCTGCATCGCGACGTCCGGCGATGTCCTCGAGCGCCTCGAGCCCCTGCTCGATCAGCGGCGCGAGGCCGGGCGTAGCGGCTGCCGCGTTCTGGACGACAGCGCCTGCGCCCAGCGTCCCGGCGCCGGGCAAGCGCCCGTCTTGTGTTGGCGGAATCAACGCGTCGAGCACGAGCGCCAGGAGTCGTGAGTCCATGGACATACCTCAGTCGAACAGGTTGGCCAGGTTGTTCTTCATCGTGTCCGCGATGTACAGCGCCAGGGCCTGTATCGTGGAGGTCGGGTTCAGACCCGCGGACGTGACGAAAATGCTGCCGTCCACGATGAAGACGTTGCGGACGTCGTGGCATCGACCCCACTCGTTGACCACCGAGCGGTCCGGGTCCGTGCCCATGCGCGTCGTTCCCATCAGGTGCCAGCCGGCAGGCTTGAACGGGCTCTCGACGATCACGTCGTGTGCCCCGGCCGCCTTCGCAACCTCCGTCGCGCGCGCGATGGCGAAGTCCATCATCTTCCGGCTGTTCTCGCCGAGGCGATAATTGATCCTGGGGGCCGGGATGCCGTTCGAGTCGGTCAGATGCTCATCGAGTGTCACGCAGTTCGAGGGTTCGGGCAGGTCCTCGCAAATGGCGGCTAGACCCAGCACTCGATCGTGCAGCCCACCAAACGCCGCGTGATGAGCATCGCCCCACGGCAGCCGGCCGTGAGGGATGGCCCACAGGGCTGCGAACACAGGTGCAAAGCCGCGCGTCAGCTCGAACGTGAACCCGCGGACATAGCCGCGCGACGCGTCCGTCTCGTAGAACTCCTGGCTCCAGAGACTGCAGCCGAACGGGCCTTTGTATCCTTCGAGCGGGTCCTCGAAGATCGCGGCGACTGTCGCGTACGGGTGGAACATCAGGTTCTTTCCGACCAGGCCGCTGCGGTTCGCCAGTCCGTCGGGAAATTGCGCGGAACGCGAATTGAGCAGGATCCGCGGGGTGCCGATGCCGTTGCATGCCAGCACGATCACCTCGGCCTTCTGCCGGCGTTCCACGCCGTCCGCATCGTAGTAGATGACGCCGTCCGCCATGCCATTGGCGCCCACCGTGATCTCCCGCACGCGACAGCGCGTGCGCAGCTCGACGCCGGCCCGAATCGCCGCCGGCCAGTAGGTGACGTCGCTGCTGCCCTTGGCTCCCTGCGGGCAGCCTGCCAGGCAGGTGCCGGCGTTGATGCAGGGTGCGCGGCCTTCGTACTCCTCGGTGACGATCGCGCTGTCGGATGGCCACCAGTGCCAGCCCAGCTTGTTAAAGCCGCTGGCCATCGTCCTGCCGAGCTTGCCGAGCCGCACGGGGGGCATCGGCAGCTCTTTCGGCGGGTAGGCCGGGTCGCCGGCGAGCCCGGCCACGCCAGTCATCTGGTCATTGAGCGCGTAGAACGGCTCGAGACGCCGGTAGTCGATCGGCCAGTCGTCCGCGACGCCGTCCAGCGTCCGGACGCGAAAATCGGACGGATGGAATCGCGGGAAGTGGCCGGCATAGAGCACCGTGGCGCCGCCGACACCATTGAAATTCGAAACCGAGATCGGCGAGCCGCTGTCGTTGACCGGGTAATCCTCGGGCCGTCCCCGCATGTTCGGGCTCAGCGCGAAATCGCCGACCGTCCGGAGTTCCCAGTTCGCGTGGAGTCCCGGATAGGCATCGGTAGGCACCCAGTCGCCCTGCTCCAGGCAGACGATCTGCATGCGCGTGTCGGCCAGGCTCCATGCGACCGCGGCCCCCGATGCGCCGGCGCCGATGATCAA
>DATIRA010000390.1:0-5229 GCA_035470225.1 Steroidobacteraceae bacterium
TCGAGCAGATCGTTGATGCCGACGATCTCGATGTCCTTGAAATCCTTGACCGCGGCGCGAAAGACCATGCGACCGATGCGACCGAAACCGTTGATGCCGACCTTGATAGTCATTGACATTTCTCCATCCAAACTGACCGGAATTACAGCAGGCCTTCCACGACCCGCACGACGTTCTCGCGGGTGAAGCCGAAGTGCTCGAAGAGTTTCTTGGCCGGCGCCGAGGCGCCGAAGCTGTCGATACCGACGACCGCGCCGCTGGCCCCGACGTAGCGCCACCAGCCGTGCGTGCAGCCCGCCTCTATCGCCACCCGAGGCACGGTCGGCAACAGCACCTTATCCCGGTACTGTTGCGGCTGCATGTCGAACAGGTCCGTGCACGGCATCGAGACCACACGGATCCTGCGCCGCTGGGCTTCGAGCGCCCTGGCCGAATCGACGGCCAGGCCGACCTCCGAACCGCTCGCGATCAGCACGCACTCGGGCTCGCCGTCGCAGTCGTGCAGCACGTAACCGCCGCACGCGATGTCGGCGAGCTGCTCCTTCGAACGCTGCATCTGCGGCAGCGCCTGCCGCGTCAGCACCAGGCTGGTCGGCGCCGCCCGGCGCTCGACAGCGTCCGCCCAGGCCACGGCGGTCTCGACGGTATCGCAGGGACGCCATACGCGCATGCCGGGGATCAGGCGCAGGCTCGCCACGTGCTCGACCGGCTGGTGGGTGGGACCGTCCTCGCCGAGCCCGATCGAGTCGTGCGTATAGACCAGTATCACGCCCTGCTTCATCAGCGCCGCCATCCGGACCGCGTTGCGCGCGTAGTCCGAGAAAACCAGGAACGTGCCGCCGTACGGGATGAACCCGCCGTGCAGCGCGACCCCGTTCATGATCGCGGTCATGCCGAACTCACGCACCCCGTAGTGGATGTAGTTGCCACCGATCTCGTCGGCGGAAACCACGACCGATCCCTTGTGGTTCGTGTTGTTCGAGCCGGTCAGGTCGGCCGAGCCGCCCAGCAGCTCCGGAATCTCCGGGGCCAGCACGTTCAGCACCTGCTGCGAGGACGAACGCGTGGCGACGGCCTTCGACGAAGTCGACTCCGCGGCGATGAATTCCTCGACGGCCTTGCGCCAGCCGGCCGGCAACTCGCCGCGCAGCCGTCGCTCCAGTTCCGCAGCCAGCTCCGGATGGGCCGCGCGGTAGGCCTCGAGACGCTGCTGCCAGTCCTGCTCCGCGGCCGCGCCGCGCTCGCGCGCGTCCCAGGCCTTTCTGATCTTCTCGGGCACCACGAACGGTTCGTAGGGCCAGTCGAGCCGCTTGCGCGCCGCGGCAATCTCGGCCTCGCCGAGCGGCGCGCCGTGCGTGGCCTCGCTGCCCTGCTTGTTCGGAGCGCCCCAGCCGATGATCGTCTTGCAGCAGATCAGCGAGGGGCGATCCTTCTCCGCCGTCGCGGCCTCGATCGCCCGCTCGATCTGCTGTGGGTCGTGGCCGTCCACGTGCGGAACGACGTGCCAGCCGTAGGCCTCGAAACGCCGCGGCGTGTCGTCGGTGAACCAGCCGTGGACCTCACCGTCGATCGAGATGCCGTTGTCGTCGTAGAAGCAGATCAGCTTGCCGAGCTTCCAGGTACCGGCCAGCGAGCAGGCCTCGTGCGAGATGCCCTCCATCAGGCAGCCGTCGCCGAGGAACACCCAGGTGTGGTGATCGATGATCTCGTGGCCGGGCCGGTTGAAGTTCGCGGCGAGTATCCGCTCGGACAGCGCCATGCCGACCGCGTTGGCGAGCCCCTGGCCGAGCGGGCCGGTCGTCGTCTCGATGCCGAGGTCCGGCTCCACTTCCGGGTGGCCGGCCGTATGGGAACCGAACTGCCGGAAATTCGCCAGCGCTTCGGCGTCGAGCGGATAGCCCGTCAGGTGCAGCAGCGAATACAGCAGCATCGAGCCGTGGCCGTTCGACAGCACGAAGCGGTCGCGGTCCGGCCAGCGCGGATTGCCCGGGTTGTGCTTCAAGTGGTCGGCCCAGAGCACCTGGGCGATGTCCGCCATGCCCATCGGCATTCCCGGGTGACCGGAATTGGCCTTCTGTACGGCGTCCATGCTCAGGGCACGGATCGCGTTTGCAAGCTGCCGGCGTGTCGTCATGTCTGGCCCCGTTCGAGAGTCGTTTATTGTCGCCCAAGGGACCGAACCGGTCCAAGGCGTGGTCAATACGGGTATACTTCGCGGCTCGCTGCCCCCCGGGATCCTGATTAATGTCAAACACTTATCTGTTCACGTCCGAGTCCGTGTCCGAGGGTCACCCGGACAAGGTGGCCGACCAGATCTCCGACGCCGTGCTCGATGCGATGATCGCGCAGGACAAGCGCGCGCGCGTCGCCTGCGAGACGCTGGTCAAGACCGGAGTGGCGATCGTGGCCGGCGAGGTCACGACCGAGGCCTGGGTGGATCTCGAGGAGATTGTCCGGGGCGTGATCACCGACATCGGCTACACCTCGTCGCAGGTGGGCTTCGACGGGCGCACCTGCGGCGTGCTGAACATCATCGGCAAGCAGTCGCCCGACATCGCGATGGGCGTGGACCGCGACCGGCCCGAGGACCAGGGCGCTGGCGACCAGGGCCTGATGTTCGGCTACGCGAGCAACGAGACCGACACGTTGATGCCCGCGCCGATCTGCTATGCGCACCGGCTGGTGGAGCGTCAGGCCGAGGTCCGCAAGAGTCACCTGCTGCCCTGGCTGCGCCCCGACGCGAAGTCCCAGGTCACCTGCCGCTACGAGGACGGCAAGGTCGCGGGCCTCGATGCCGTCGTGCTCTCGACGCAGCACGACCCGGAGGTCAGCCAGGACGACCTGCGCGAAGCGGTGATGGAGCTGATCATCAAGCACGTGCTGCCGAAGGAATGGATGACCGGCAAGACGAAGTTTCACATCAACCCGACGGGCAAGTTCGAGATCGGCGGGCCGGTCGGGGACTGCGGCGTCACGGGACGCAAGATCATCGTCGACACCTACGGCGGCATGGCGCGCCACGGCGGCGGCGCGTTCTCCGGCAAGGACCCCTCCAAGGTGGACCGCTCGGCGGCCTATGCGGCGCGTTATGTCGCAAAGAACATCGTCGCGGCCGGTATCGCCGACCGCTGCGAAATCCAGCTCTCCTACGCGATCGGCGTCGCCGAGCCGACCTCGATCACGGTCGAGACCTTCGGCACCGGCAAGGTGAGCCAGGACCGCCTCGAGCAGCTGATCCGCGCGCATTTCGACCTGCGTCCGTACGGCATCGTCAAGATGCTCGACCTCGTCCACCCGATGTACCGCCACACCGCCAGCTACGGCCATTTCGGCCGCGAGCCCGTGCACATGACCTACAACTGGAAGGAAGTCATCGGCGGCAAGCGCGTCGAGAAAAGCGAGGCCTTCACCGCCTTCACCTGGGAGAAGACCGACAAGGCCGAGGAACTCCGCAAGGAAGCGGGAGTGTGAGGAAGCGGATGGTAACTAGCGGGTAGTGACTGGCGGTTAGCGGACTATCCGCAAAGCCCTCACCCTGCCCTCTCCCGCGAAGCGCGGGAGAGGGTGCCCGACCATCCGCTACCCGCTAGTCACTATCCGCCTCTTCCTAACCCCTAACCCCTATCCCCTATCCCCTTCCTCCTTGCCCTTCCCGCCTCGCGGCGGCAAACTTCCGCCCTCGCCTGAGGAGCGCTGCAACGGGTGTCCTGCCCGCCAGGCTCAGGCCCGTTTTTCAAACGGCGCTCGCTGAACCTTCGTGATGGTCGGCGAGCGAATCCACCTGCGATTCCCCGTACGAACCCTCACGTTCACCGAGAGGACCGAGATATGAACGCTGTCGTTTCCACCGCATCGGACCAGGATTTCGTCATCAGGGACCCGTCGCTCGCCGACTGGGGCCGCAAGGAAATGGCGATCGCCGAGACCGAGATGCCGGGGCTCATGGCGATCCGCGAGGAATACCGCGGCCAGCAGCCGCTCAAGGGCGCGCGCATCGCGGGCTCGCTGCACATGACCATCCAGACGGCCATGCTGATCGATACGCTGAAGGCGCTCGGCGCCGACGTACGCTGGGCCTCCTGCAACATCTACTCCACGCAGGACCACGCCGCGGCGGCGGTCGCGCTCTCGGGCACGCCGGTCTTCGCCTACAAGGGCGAGTCGCTGGACGAGTACTGGGAATTCACGCATCGCATCTTCGAGTGGCCCGAGGGCCGGTTCGCGAACATGATCCTCGACGACGGCGGCGACGCGACGTTGCTGCTGCTGCTCGGGGCCCGGGCAGAAAAGGACCCCTCGGTGGTCGCAAAGCCCACCAACGAGGAGGAGACGGCGCTGTACGCGGCCATCCGACGCCGGCTCGAGAAGCAGCCCGGCTGGTACTCGAAGCGGCTCGCCGAGATCCAGGGCGTCACCGAGGAGACGACCACGGGCGTCAAGCGGCTCTACGAGTTCGCGAAGAAGGGCGAGCTGCCCTTCCCGGCAATCAACGTCAACGACTCGGTCACGAAGTCCAAGTTCGACAACCTCTACGGCTGCCGCGAGTCGCTGGTGGATGCGATCAAGCGAGCGACCGACGTGATGGTCGCGGGCAAGATCGCGGTGGTCTGCGGCTACGGTGACGTCGGCAAGGGCTCCGCCGAGTCGCTGCGCGCACTCTCCGCGCAGGTGTGGATCACCGAGATCGACCCGATCTGCGCGCTGCAGGCCGCGATGGAGGGCTACAAGGTCGTGACGATGGACGAGGCCTGCGAGAAGGCGGATATCTTCGTCACGGCCACCGGCAACCTGAACGTCATCAACCACGACCACATGCGCCGGATGAAGCACCAGGCGATCGTGTGCAACATCGGGCACTTCGACAGCGAGATCGAGATCGCGTCGCTGAGGCAGTACCGCTGGGAGAACATCAAGCCCCAGGTGGACCACGTGATCTTCCCGGACGGCAAGCGGCTGATCGTGCTGGCGGAAGGCCGGCTCGTGAACCTCGGCTGCGCGACGGGGCACCCGTCGTTCGTGATGTCGAACTCGTTCACGAACCAGGTGCTGGCCCAGATCGAGCTGTTCCGCCACGGCGAGCGCTACGAAAAGAAGGTCTACGTGCTGCCGAAGCACCTCGACGAGAAGGTGGCGCACCTGCACCTTAAGCGGGTCGGCGCCGCGTTGACGACGCTCACTGAAGAGCAGGCGAACTACATCGGCGTGCCGGTAGCAGGCCCGTTCAAGCCG
>DATIRA010000391.1:0-5137 GCA_035470225.1 Steroidobacteraceae bacterium
TCCTGGCCGTATCCCGCGCGAACGAGCACCGCGAGGCAGGCATCGTCCGGCTCGGCTATCGCCCGGCCGGACGCCGTGCGGGCCACGGCGTCGCGATCGTCGGCAAGGGAATCTGCTTCGACACCGGCGGCATCAACCTGAAGCCGCACAAGAGCATGTACAAGATGCACGGGGACATGCAGGGCAGCGCGGTCGCGGTGGGCACGCTGCTCGCGCTGTCCCGGATCGGCGCAGGGTTCCCGGTCGACTGCTGGCTCGCGCTGACCGAAAACGAGATCGGTCCGCGCGCCTACCGACCGCAGGAAGTCGTACGCGCCTCGAACGGCGTGACGATCCAGGTCGTCCACAGCGACGCGGAGGGCCGCATGGTGCTCGCCGACACGCTGGCGCTCGCATCGCGCGAGGAACCGCGACTGATCGTGGACTTCGCGACGCTGACCGGGGCCTGCGTGAACGCCCTCACCGAGCGCTACAGCGGGGCTTTCACGAACCGTCCCGCGCTTCAGGCGCCGCTGCAGGACGCAGGGCACAGCAGTGGTGAGAGGGTCTGGTGCTTCCCGATGGACGACGACTTCGACAGCGACCTGGAGAGCCCGGTTGCCGACCTGCTCCAGTGCAGCGAGGACAACAAGGGCGACCACATCCTCGCCGCGCGCTTCCTGAACCGCTTCGTCCCTGCCGCGATTCCCTGGGTACACCTGGACCTCTCGGCCAGCGAGCGCAAGGGCGGACTCGCGCACGTCCCGACCGAGTTCACCGGCTTCGGCGTGCGCTACGCGGCGCGGTTGCTCGCGGACGGCCGGTTCCTCGCAGAGCTCGAGGAAACGCGGTGAACAGCCTCACGCTTCGCCGCCCCGACGACTTCCACCTGCACCTGCGCGACGGTGCGCAGCTCGAGGCGGTGCTGCCGTTCACGGCGGCGCGTTTTGCGCGCGCGCTGGTGATGCCGAACCTGAAGCCGGCCATGGTGGACACCGCCGGACTTGCCGCGTACCGCAACCGAATCCAGACCGTAGTGCCGCCGGCCGCCGCGTTCGAACCGCTGATGACCCTATACCTCACCGACCGCACGACACCGCAGGAGATCGCGCGGGCGCGCTCGAGCGGCTTCGTGCTGGGCGCCAAGCTATATCCGGCCGGGGCCACGACTCACTCCGACGCCGGGGTGACGTCGATCGACAAGATCTGGCCCGCGCTCGAGGCGATGGCCGAGCAGCAGCTCGTGCTGCAGGTCCACGGCGAGGCAACGGAGCCGGATGTGGACGTCTTCGACCGCGAGCAGGTATTCATCGACCGCGTGCTGTCGCGGGTCGTCGAAAGGGTCCCCGGCCTGAGGGTCGTATTCGAACATGTCACGACCGCCGCTGCGGTCGAGTTCGTCCGGTGCTCGCGTGCCGGCGTTGCGGCCACGATGACGCCGCAGCACCTGCTGATGAATCGCAACGCGCTGTTCGAAGGCGGCCTGAGGCCGCATCACTATTGCCTGCCGGTGCTCAAGCGTGAGCGCGACCGCCATGCACTGCTGGCGGCTGCCACCTCGGACGACTCCCGGTTCTTTCTCGGCACGGACAGCGCGCCGCACGCCCGGCACACGAAGGAGGCGCCCTGCGGATGCGCGGGCATCTTCTCGGCCCACGCCGCGATCGAGTTCTACGCGGAAGCCTTCGAGGAAGCCGGACGGCTCGACCGGCTCGAGTCGTTCGCGTCGGAGCGCGGCGCGGACTTCTACGGCCTGCCACGTAATGAGGGGACGATCACGCTGCGACGTGAGCCCTGGAAGGTGCCCGCATCCTATCCTTTCGGTGGGCAGGACGCGCTGGTTCCGCTGCGCGCCGGCAGCAGCGTCGCCTGGCGTCTCGCGGGACGATGAGCGCGTCGAACGAGCGAGCCACGATCGCCACGCGTTTCCGTGGCTTCCTGCCCGTCGTCGTGGACGTCGAAACGGGTGGCTTCAACCCCGCGACCGACGCGCTGCTGGAAGTCGCCGCGGTGATGATCGAGTTGTCGCCTTCGGGCGACCTCGGTCTCGGCAATACGCTCAGGTACCACGTCAAGCCGTTCGCAGGGTCCCGCATCGACCCGGCATCGCTGGCCGTCAACGGTATCGATCCACACCACCCGCTCAGGCCCGCGCTACCGGAGCAGGAGGCGCTGTCGGAGCTGTTCCGGGAAGTGCGTCGCGCGGTACGCGACGCCGCTTGCACGCGTGCGGTGCTGGTCGGCCACAATGCGTCGTTCGACCTCGCGTTCCTGAACGCCGCGGTCGAGCGCTGCGGCATCAAGCGCAACCCCTTCCATCCATTCTCGAGCTTCGATACCGCGACGCTCGGCGGCGTCGCGTTCGGTCAGACGGTTCTCTCGCGTGCAGTCGCCGCGGCTGGTCTCGAATGGGATCCGAACTCCGCGCATTCTGCGATCTACGATGCCGAGCGCACCGCGGCGCTGTTCTGCACCGTCTGCAACCGCTTCAGGAGCCTGTACGAGCAATCGCTCGAACTCGCGGCCACGCTGTCCTGAGGTCCGCGACCGGGCGCCGCCTGCTGCCCGTGACGGTCAGCCCGTAGCGCCGGCTTCCTTGAGCAGGGTCTGCAGCTCGCCCTTGCGGAACATCTCGTTGATGATGTCCGAGCCGCCGACCAGCTCGCCGCTCACATAGAGCTGCGGGTAAGTCGGCCAGTTCGAATACTGCTTCAAGCCCTCGCGCAGCTCCGGATCTTCGAAGATGTTCACGTAGGCGAAATTCGCCCCGCAGGCCTCCAGCGTCCGCACTGCGGCCGCGGAGAACCCGCACTGCGGGAAATCAGGCGTGCCTTTCATGTAGAGCAACACCGGATTCGCCTTGAGCTGTTCCTGGATTCGCTGGTTGATGTCCACTGTATCGTCCTCGTGTTCCTACTGCGCCGCCCCGGCCTGGTTCACGTCCCGCCGGCTGCGCTCGAGCCGGTCCAAGACCGACCACTGCTCCGCCACGCTCATCGTCGCCCAGCGAGATATCTCGTCGAGCGTCCGCCCGCAGCCCGTGCATCGTCCGACGCCGTCCAGCGTGCAGATCCTGATGCAGGGCGAGTCTGGCGGGAGATCCGTCATCTTGCGGGGACCGGGGTTGAATCGAGGCATAGAATTATGGGGAGGGCCGTGGTCTTGATCAAACTGTCGATGTGGGCAGTCGGGCACGGCTACGGGAGTTCGAAAATTGCAAGCACATGGATTCACGCCTCCGGACGACCTGGCAGTGGTCGTCGCGGCGGCGATTGCCGAGGACCTCGGTACCGGCGACCTGACCGCCGCGCTGGTACCCGGGGATCGCACCGGAGAAGCCACGGTCATCACCCGGGAGCGCACGGTGGTCTGCGGCAGGCCCTGGTTCGACGAGGTCTTCCGTCAGCTCGACCCGTCCGTCGCGGTCGAGTGGAGCGTGGCCGAAGGGGACACCGCGGTCCCGGACCAGAGACTCTGCCGCCTGCACGGCCCTGCCCGTGCACTGCTGACCGGAGAGCGCAGCGCGCTCAATTTCCTGCAGACGCTCTCGGGCACGGCCACCGTCACGAGGCAGTACGTCGAGGCCCTCGACGGGCTGAGCTGCAAGGTCCTCGATACGCGCAAGACGATTCCCGGGCTGCGCAAGGCCCAGAAGTACGCGGTCCGCTGCGCCGGTGGCAGCAATCACCGCATGGGCCTGTACGACGGCATCCTGATCAAGGAGAACCACATCGTCGCGGCCGGATCGATCCGGCTCGCCGTCGCGGCTGCGCGCGCAGCGGGCGCCGAGGTCCCGGTGGAAGTGGAGGTCGAGACGCTCGAGGAATTGCAGCAGACGCTCGACGCCGGGGCGGACATGGCGCTGCTCGACGAGTTCAACCTCGAGGAACTGCGGACCGCAGTGGCCCTGAACCGGTCCCACGTTAACGGCCCGATGCTGCTCGAGGCCTCGGGCAACGTGACGCTGGGGACGCTTCGCACCATCGGCGAGACGGGCGTGGACTTCGTTTCGGTCGGGTCGCTGACCAAGCACGTCCGGGCCATCGACCTCTCGATGCGCTTCGAGTTCGGCAGCTGACGCACCGCCGGCCTCGTCCGCGGCGGCCGGGAACCCACGGGCCGGGCCCTGGCGGCGCTAGCCGTTCGCTGCGACCCTGGCGATACGCTGCGGCGAGGCTATGCCGTAGCCCTGTGCGTAGTCGACGCCGAGACTGCGCAGCATGTTGATGATCTCGACGTTCTCGGCGAACTCGGCGATGGTCTGCTTGCCCGTAAGGTGCCCGATTTCGTTGATCGATCGGACCATCTCGCGGTCGATCGGGTCGTTCAGGATTTCCTTGACGAAGCTGCCGTCGATCTTCAGGAAATCCACCGGGAAGTGTTTCAGGTAGCCGAAAGACGACAGTCCGGTGCCGAAATCGTCCAGCGCGAAGCGGCAGCCGAGTTCCTTCAGGGCCTGGATGAAGCGATTGGCCTGCGCGAAGCTCGCGATCGCCGCGGTCTCGGTGATCTCGAAGCAGATCTTCGAGGCATCGATGCCGCTCTTGTGGAACTGGTTGATCACGAAGGGCAGGAACTTGTCGTCGCCGAGGCTCTGCCCGGACAGGTTTATCGAGCACAGCGCCAGGCGCTCGAGTTCCTCCGCCTCGGACACGAGCCAGCCGAGCGCATGCTCGATCACCCAGCGATCGATCGCGGGCGTCAGGCCGTAGCGCTCCGCCGCATTGATGAAGTTGTCCGGGGAGACGATCTTGCCTGCCTCGTCCTTCATCCGCAGCAGCAGTTCGTAATGCGCGCCGTTCTCGTTGCGCTGCAGCGGCTCGATCGTCATCCGGAACAGCTCGAAGCGGTTCTCCTCGAGCGCGTTGTTGATGCGCGCGGCCCACTGCATCTCGCGGCGGCGGCGCATCAGGTCGATGTCGTTCTCCTGGAAGCTGTAGACGCGGTTGCGACCGCCCTCCTTCGCCGCTGCGCAGGCGCTGTCCGCGGCGGACAGCAGGCTCGCGACATCCTCGGTGTCCCCGGTGATCGGCACGACGCCGATGCTGCAACCGAGCCTGAACGTGCGCTCCTCCCAGACGAACTTGTAGCTGCGGATGGTCTCGCGCAGCTGCTCGGCCATGCGCATCGCCTCGTCCAGCGAGCAACTCTCGAGCAG
>DATIRA010000392.1:0-12517 GCA_035470225.1 Steroidobacteraceae bacterium
TACAACACGCTGCAGGTCCAGGATGAACAGGTGAAGTCCGCCTGGTCAGAAGTGCTGAACCAGTATCAGCGACGGGCCGACCTGATTCCGAACCTGGTCAACACCGTGCAGGGCTACGCGGCCCAGGAGAAGGAAGTGCTCACCGCCGTCACCGAGGCGCGCGCCAAGGCGTCGTCGATCCAGGTGAACGCGGATGATCCGGCATCGCTGGCCGCCTACCAGGCGGCCCAGGGCGAGCTGACCAGCGCGTTGAGCCGACTGCTCGTTACCGTCGAGGCCTACCCGGACCTGAAGTCGGACCAGAACTTCCGCGATCTGCAGGCACAGCTCGAGGGCACCGAGAACCGGATCACGGTCGCCCGCAACCGCTACATCCAGGCGGTGCAGGACTTCAACGTGACCGTGCGCCAGTTCCCGACCAACCTGACCGCGATGCTGTTCGGCTACAAGGTGAAGCCGAATTTCAGCGTCGAGAACGAAGCGGCGATTTCGAGGCCGCCGGTCGTGGACTTCAACCAGCCGGCCACCGGCACGACCAGCAACTGACCGGGTGGCCGGCCGCAGGCTGATGCGGCCGGCCATCAGTCGATGATTGCAGGCCTTCCCAGTTGGCTGCGTTCTCCGGCGGCGGCGCTGCTCGCCGCCGGCGCGCTCGTGGGCGCTCCGGCCGCGGCCCAGCAGCTGGCCGCCGTGCCGCCGCTGCAGTCACCGGTCACCGACCTGACCGGCACGCTGTCGCCGGACCAGAAGGCTGCGCTGGAGGCGAAGCTGCGCGCGTTCGAGCGCAGCAAAGGCAGCCAGGTCGCCGTGCTGGTCGTGCCGACCACGCAGCCCGAGGCGATCGAGCAGTACGCGATCCGCGTTGCCGAAGCCTGGAAGCTCGGACGCGAGAACGTGGACGACGGCGCGATCCTGATCGTCGCGTTGAACGACCGCAAGCTCCGCATCGAGGTGGGCTACGGTCTCGAGGGCGCGATGCCGGACGCGATCGCCAAACGCATCATCGACGAGGACATCGTCCCGGAGTTCCGGCGCGGCGATTACTACGGCGGCATCGCCACTGGAGTGGACCGGATGCTGCGCGTGATCGAGGGCGAGCCCCTGCCGGAGCCGGAGCTGAGCCCGCCATCACGTGACGTGCCGGGGCTGTTCAGCCTGTTGCCGTTCCTGCTGATCTTCGCGCTGGTGGGCGGCTCGGTGCTGCGCCGGATCTTCGGTCGCGTCGGAGGTGCGCTGGCGACCGGCGGGCTGATCGGCTTCCTCACCTGGCTGATGATCGGCGTGCTCGGACTCGCAATCCTCGCCGGATTCCTCGCCTTCATTTTCTCGCTGGGAGGCGGCGGTCCGGGCGGCGGGCGCGGCAGCGGCTGGGCGAGCTCGCGGCACCGCAGCGGCTGGGGATACCCGGGCGGCTACGGCGGCTGGGGCGGAGGCGGTGGCGGCTTCGGCGGTGGCTGGAGTGGCGGCGGCGGCGGCTTCGGTGGCGGCGGCGCCTCCGGCGGATGGTGAGCGGCATGGACTGGTCACGCTGGTTCCGGCATCTGTTCGCCACCCGCCGTACGCTGCACCGGGCGTTTCCGCCCGCGACGCTCGATGCGATCGAGCGGGCGATCGTCGAATCCGAGCGCAGTCACGGCGCCGAGCTTCGCTTCGCCGTCGAGAATGCGCTCGAGCCGGGTGACATCCGGCGGGACATGGCGCCACGGGAGCGTGCGCTGGAGGTGTTCGCCGGTCTCGGTGTCTGGGACACGGAGTCGAACAACGGCGTGCTGATCTACGTGCTGCTCGCCGACCACGATGTCGAAATCGTCGCGGATCGCGGCTATAACGGCCGGGTTGCTGGCGAGGACTGGCAGGCGGTATGCATGGAGATGGAGCGTCACTTTCGCGAAGGTCGCTTCGAGGAAGGTTCGATCGCCGGCGTGAACTGCGTCGGCGAAATCGTCACGCGGCACTTCCCGCTGCCGGAAGGCGCGAGGAATCTCGACGAGCTGCCGAACCGCCCGACGTTGCTCTGATAGCGTTCCCGGTCGGGCCGAGGAGGGTCACGAGTTGCAACAGTCTCGCCGGATGGCGCGATGGTCCACACAGCGCGGGCTGAGCCTGGCTGTGCTGATGTTCGCGGGCGGTTGCAGCACGCTCGTGCGCGAGGAGCCTGCGCCGCCGCCGCCGCCCGAGCCCGAGGTGCATGCTCCGCTCGCGACCCAGACTTTCCGGTTCGATCCCGAAACGACCGGCGTGGTCGGAGAACTGCAGGTGACGGTGGCCCGGGAAGAGGACACGCTCGCCGACATCGCGCGACGCTTCAACCTCGGCTTCGACGAGTTGCTGCACGCGAATCCCGGCGTGGATCCCTGGCTGCCCGGCGGTGGAACGCCCATCGTGCTGCCGACGCAGTTCGTGCTGCCCGACGCGAAGCCGGAAGGTGTCGTGATCAACGTCGCGGCGCTGCGGCTGTTCTACTTTCCGAAGGCCGGTCCCGACGAGCCACGTGTGGTCACGACCTACCCGATCGGCATCGGCAAGGTCGGGTGGGCGACGCCGCTCGGTCGGACCAAGATCGTAGCGAAGCGAAAGAACCCGGTCTGGACTCCGCCCGCCTCGGTGCGCAGGGAGCACGCCGAGGCAGGGGATCCGTTGCCCGCACGCGTGCCGGCCGGCCCGGACAATCCACTGGGCACGCGCGCGATGAACCTGGGCTGGCCGAGCTACCTGATCCATGGCACGAACAAGCCCGCCGGAGTGGGCATGCGTGCGAGCCACGGTTGTATCAGGCTCTATCCGGAGGACGTCGAGGCCCTCTACGATGAGCTGCCCACCGGCACGCGAGTGACCATCGTCAACCAGCCGCTGCTTCATCGCTGGCAGCATGACCGCCTGTACGTGCAGGCGTATCCGCCGTTCGAGGATCACGACCACGACGCCGACCGCGCGAAGCGCGCGCTGCTCGAGGAACTCCAGGACGAGCGAACCTTGCAGCGGCTGGCGGAGGCCGGAGGCGCGGTCGACCCGCTACTGATCGAGCAGGTGATCGAGCAGGGGCGGGGAATCGCCGTTCCCGTCACCGTCGCGGGACTGACCTACGACGCTTTTCTCGCCTCGGCCCGGCGGGTGGCGAACGCTGTCCCGGTGGGCTCGAACCGGCATGGCCACGCTGAACAGGACGCTGACGCCGGCGACCCGCTCGCCGGCACGAAGGGGCACTGAGCACCGCGCAATGTGAGCCCGCGCGCGCGCGGGCTCGAATCGCAAGGTCTTGCGTTTCCGACGACCGGTAGCCACGACAAGTTGTGTTATCTTCGCTGCGGCCAGCTGGGGAGGCGGATTGCCGGGCAGCGCATACACGGGTGTTCACGCGGCGGGCGGGCCGGGCGCGGACTCTGCCATCGCTCGCGTTTCCGGCACCGTCACCGCCTTCGTCGGCCGCACGCTGCGCGGCCCGGTCAATCGACCGGTCAGGTTGAAGAGCTTCGCGGAGTACCAGCAGGTATTCGGCGGCCTCTGGCAGCCGAGCCCGCTGTCCTACTCGGTCGAGCAGTTCTTCGATGGCGGTGGACGGGAGGCCGTCGTCGTCAGGGTCGTGAACGGCGGCGCCAGGGCCACGATCGTGCTGCAGGCCGGCCGGGACCAGCTCGTGCTGCAGGCCTTGAGCCCGGGCTCGCGCGAGGCATTGCGCGCGTCAGTCGACTACGACAACGTCGCCGCGCACGAGGAGGACTGCTTCAACCTGGTCGTGCAGCGGGTCCGGACGCGGGGCTCGGAGTTCATCGAGGACCAGGAGATCTTCCGACGGGTCTCCATCCGGGGCGGGACCGCTCGCTGCGTCCGTAGCGCGCTGATGGAATCCACGCTGGTCCGCCTCGCGGGAGACCTGCCAGCCACCCGGCCGAACCGGACGTTCCGGCCCGGTGCCAGGCACCCGATCGGTTACGTCGATTGCAACACCGACGGAAACGATGGTGCGGCACTGACCGACTATGACCTGATCGGATCGCCGCAGCGTCGCACCGGCCTGTTTGCGCTGGGCACGGCGGAAGACATCGACTTCCTCTGCCTGCCGCCGCTCGAGCGCGACCGGGATGTGGGGGCGAGCGCGTTGCTCGTGGCCGCGCAGTTCTGCCGCGACAACCACCTGCTGCTGCTGGTGGATCCGCCGCTGCAATGGGACTCCTGCGGCGATGTGCTGACCGGGCTGCGCGAGTTCGCCTTCTACAGCGAACAGGCGGTCATGTGCTTCCCGCGAATCCTTGCCTATGACCGGCTCCGCGGCCGCTACGAGCGCTTCTCCAACTGCGGCGCCGTCGCCGCCGCGCTGTGTCGCATCGAGCAGCAGAGGCCGCTGTGGCAAGCAGGGCCCGATGACGAGCTGCTGTTGCGGCCGGGCACGCGACCGGCACGCGTGCTGAGCGAAGCGGAGCGCACCCGTCTCATCGCCCACGGCGTCAACCCGATCCAGTCGCTGCGCTCGGCCAACCCGAGACTACCGGCCCTTCGAACGCTCGCCGGAGGATCGGGGCGGGGCACGGCCAGCGGCCTGCTCAGCTGGCAGCGCCGCAGCCTCGCCGTGGTCAAGAGCATCGACCGCGGCACGCGTTGGGCCGCGCTGGAGGCACACGATCCGTCGATAAGGTTGCGGCTGGTGCGACAGGTCGAGGCGTTTCTGCGTTCGCTGGCTGCGAAGAGTCTGTTCGGGGACTCACGGAACGAAACGAACAGCCACGTGATCTGCGACGAGCGGATCAACTCCGCAGAGGACGTTGCGGCTGGCCGGGTCAGCCTTATGGTCACGCTCTGTGCGCCGCGAGTGGGCGAGCAGCAATCCTTTCTGATTACGCACTCGCCCGAGGGCAGCCGCATCCGCCGTGTGAAGACAGGCATGCTGCCGCGCGGCATGTGGATGTCCGTTGGCAAGGCGAGGGGCCGGCTGCCGGGCAAGCTCGTCGGGGAACCGTTTCGTCGCCCGCGGGATTCGCGGCTCCCGGTCTCAGCGCGAAAGCCGGTCGGGGACGCCGAATCCGCCACCACCCGGCGTGGCGATCTCCATCTGGTCGGCAGTTTCCACCGCGACTTCGGCGGTCGCTCCGAGCTCCTCGATCGACCCGTCCCGACGCCTGAGCAGGTTGCGCCCGGGGCGCCCGGCGAGTCCGCCGGACAGCCCGAACGGCGCGAC
The DNA here is from genome assembly GCA_035470225.1 of Steroidobacteraceae bacterium. Lineage (GTDB taxonomy): Bacteria > Pseudomonadota > Gammaproteobacteria > Steroidobacterales > Steroidobacteraceae > DATIRA01. The sequence continues at coordinate 5,171 of DATIRA010000392.1, forward strand.
GCGACGATGGTTGGAGAGGATGGCCGCAGTCATGGGCGCGGTGAACTCGATGCGGCGCAGCAGGCCGTCCCCGCCACGATGCCTGCCGTCCCCACCTGAGCCGGTCCGGATCGAAAACTCCCTTACCAGAACAGGGAACCGCTTCTCGAGGATCTCCGGATCCGTCAGCCGCGAGTTCGTCATGTGTGTCTGAACGCCGCTGGCGCCGTCGTAATCGGGACCGGCTCCGGCACCACCGGCGATCGTCTCGTAGTACTGGTGACGCTCGTCGCCGAAAGTGAAGTTGTTCATCGTCCCCTGTGAGGCCGCCTGCACGCCAAGCGCGCCGTACAGCGCGTCGACGACGCACTGGGAGGTCTCTACGTTGCCGGCCGCCACTGCGTGCGGCGGCGTCGGGTCGAGCATCGAGCCGGCGGGAATCAGGATCTGCAGCGGTCGCAGGCATCCGGCATTGAGCGGCAGCGGCTCCTCGATCAGCGTGCGAAACACGTACAGCACCGCGGCCACGGTCACCGCGCGCGGGGCATTGAAGTTGTTCCACTGCTGGGGTGAGGTTCCCGAGAAATCGACCGAGGCAGTCCCCGCCTGCCGGTCGATTGCGACGCTGACCGCCACGACCTGGCCATTGTCCAGCTCGTAACGGAAGCGCCCGCCCTCAAGTCGGCGGAGCACGTCACGCATGCACTGCTCGGCGTTGTCCTGCACGTGACCCATGTAGGCGAGCAGCGCTGCACGTCCCTGCTCGCGCGCCGCGCGTGCCAGCTCCCGGATACCACGGGCGTTGGAGGCCAGCTGGGCCCGCAGGTCGGCGAGGTTCTGCCCGGGGTTGCGTGCCGGCCAGCGTGGAGATCGAAGCAGCGCGAGCACCGCGGCCTCGTCCAGCATCCCGTCGCGCACGATCCGTGTCGGGGGCAGCAGCACGCCTTCCTCGTCGATCGTACGGCTGTCGGGCGGCATCGAGCCGGGCGTGATTCCCCCGATATCGGCATGGTGCGCCCGTGACGCGACGAAGAAATCGATTCCCGCCTCGGATTCGTCGAAGACCGGGCTGACGACGGTGATATCGGGCAGATGCGTGCCGCCGTCGTACGGAGAGTTGACCAGAAAAGCGTCGCCGGGCCGGATGTCGGTCCCGTGCGCCGCGAGCACCGCTGTGACGCTGGCCCCCATCGAACCGAGATGCACCGGCATGTGAGGGGCGTTCGCCACCAGGTTGGCGTCGCGATCGAATATCGCGCAGGAGAAGTCGAGCCGTTCCTTGATGTTCACGGAACTGGCAGTCTGCTGCAGCACCACGCCCATCTGTTCCGCGACGTGCATGAACAGGCCGTTCATGACCTCGAGCCGCATCGGGTCGACCGCGGCGCTGCCGCCGGATGCGTCGTCGTGCACCGGGCTCGCGCGGCTCAGCTCGAGCATCCCGCCCGGGGACGGTCGGGCCGTCCAGCCGCTGGCGATCAGACCGGTCGATCCGCCGCCCACCAGCAGCGACGGTCCCGCCACAGCACCGCGATGCAGCACCGAGTGCCGGTCCAGCACCTCTGCCTCCAGCCACTCGCCCGCCTCCCAGAGGCTGGCGCAGCCCTGCGCAGTACCGACACCTGGATCCTCTACCGGCCTGGTCCCGCGGATGGGATCCTGCCGCTCGATGGCCTCGACCGATGCCGATGCGACGATCACCTCGCCGCCCCGATGATGGAAACCGTACAAGCCGCGATGACGAGACTCGAACTCTTCGAGCAGCGCATCTCGCTCGAGCCACGGAACCTCGATCGTCGAGTCCGACCCGGCGAACCGCAGCTGCACCTTCTGCTCGAGTGCTATGCCGGCTTCCGGGATGCCCTGGCGCAGCAGTTCGCTGCGCGCCTCGCCACCGAGATCCTCGAGCGCGCGTGCTGCCGCGTCGAGGCCGTCCGCATCGAGCGCGAGCTCGATTCCCCGCCGCACCAGGTGCCGCCGGGTCGCGAGCCCGATGCCGAACGCGGAGAGCACGCCCGCGAGCGGATGCAGCAGGACCTCGCTAATGCCCAGCGCCGCCGCGACGTCGCAGGCGTGTTGTCCGGCGGCGCCGCCGAAAGCGAGCAAACCGAAGCGCGCCGGATCCTGGCCGCGGCGCAGCGCCAGTTCGCGTATCGCGTTCGACATGCGTGCCACGGCCACGCCGAGAAAGGCTGCCGCGAGCGACTCGGTCGTGAATTGCGGCCCTCCGCCGAGCCGGATTTCCGCCGCGATCTCGTCGAGGCGCGCGCGGGACGCGGCGGGGTCCAGCGGCTCCGAGCCCGTGGTCCCGAATACCTTCGGGAAGAACTCCGGCTGGATGCGGCCGAGCACCAGGTTGCAGTCGGTGATCGTGGCCGGGCCGCCCCTGCGGTAGCAGGCGGGCCCGGGGTCCGCGCCCGCGGAATCGGGACCGACCTGGAGACGCCCGCCCGAGAAATGCAGGATCGACCCGCCGCCGGCCGCGATCGTGTGTATGTCCATCATCGGTGCCTGCAGGCGGATGCCGTCCATTTCGGAGGCGAAGCGACGCGGCAACTCGCCCGCATAGATGCTCACGTCGGTCGACGTGCCCCCCATGTCCAGCCCGATCAGCAGGCGCGGTCGGTCCGCCGTGCCGGCCGCGGCGAGTCCCACTACTCCTCCGGCCGGCCCGGACAGCACGCCGCTCACGCCGCGGAACCCCTCGACGTCCACGAGCCCGCCGTTGCTCTGCATGAAGCTCACGTCGGCCACGCCGAAGCGGGAGCGGGCCTCGCGGGCGAAGTGATCGATGTAGCGGCGCAGCACCGGTGTCAGGTAGGCATCCGCGACGGCGGTGTCTCCGCGCGCGATGAAGCCGGGCAGTGGCACCGCGGCGTGGGACGCCACGACCTCCTCGAAGCCGGTCTCGCGCGCCAGGTCCGCCGCGCGCTGCTCGTGCGCCGGATGCGAGAAGCCGTGCAGGAAGACGATCGCGACCGACCGGAAACCTTCTTCCCGGCCTCGAACGAGTTCGCGGCGCAACTGCTCGACGTCCAGCGGAAGCAGCACGCTGCCCTGGGCGTCGATGCGTTCGTCGACTTCCGCAACGTCACGATAGAGCAGCCCGGGCAGCCGGATCCGGCGGGCGAAAATGTCGGGCCGGTTCTGGTAACCGATCCGCAGCGCGTCGCGAAAGCCGCGGGTCGTCACGAGCAGAGTGGCTTCGCCCTTGCGTTCGAGCAGCGCGTTGGTCGCGACCGTCGTGCCTAGACGCACGGCGAGGACCGGTGCGCCGCTGCCGACGCGCTCGAGCAGCGCCTGCATGCCGCGCAGGGCCGGATCCCCGGGTTGACGCGGATCGCGGGAGAGCACCTTGTCGGTATGCAGCGCGCCGTCGGGCCCCCAGGCGACGATGTCCGTGAACGTACCCCCACGGTCTATCGCGAAGCGCCAGCCCGCTGATCTTGAAGCTGCATGCATCGGCGGACTCTCTCACGGCGCAGCGGGCAGCGGCAAACGGCCGCTCGGCAGCCGGCGGGCCAGGCCGCCCCGCTGGACAGGGCGTCCCGTCCTGCGGTGAGAACTGCTACCGGAAAGCCGCCTCGCCGGCGGCTATCATGTGCTCAAATGGCGAAGCGCAAGGGATGGGAATCGCGATGACCGATCGCTACGTCGTGTTCTCGCATGGCCGGGACAGTGAGCCCTGGGGCAGCAAGATCGCCGCGATGGCCGAGATCGCGCGCGAGGAAGGCTACACGGTCGAGTCGGTCGACTACCGCGGAATCGACGATCCACATGCGCGCATGTCTCGACTGCTGGCTTTCTGCAAGGACCTGCGAGGCTCGCTGGTGCTGGTCGGCTCGAGTCTCGGCGGATACGTTTCCGTCGCCGGTTCGTCGCTGCTGCAGGCGCGGGGGATGTTCCTGCTCGCGCCGGCGCTGTACATGCCGGGATACGAGAAATTCAGCCCCCGCCCGGCGAACTGCCCGACCACGATCGTGCACGGCTGGCGCGACGAGGTGATCCCGGTCGAGAACAGCTTCCGCTTCGCCCGCGAGCAGAAGGCGACGCTGCACGTCCTCGACTCCGACCACAGGCTGCTGGACCAGATCCGGGCCATCAACCACTATTTCGCGTACTTCCTGTTCTCGATCGACGAACTGGGGAAATAGGCTGCGTGGGATACCGAATCCCCGCCCGGCGATCGGTTAAGATCTGCCGGGGACTTCTGCGGGGATGCGCATGCGCAAGATCACTCGATTGACCGTGACCGGCCTGGCGCTGGCCGTCCTCGCGGCCTGCGGCGCGCCGGTGCCCGAGACTCCTCAGGACAAGGAGGCTGCGCGCGAGAAGGGCCGCGACACCGACGAGACCGTGTTCGACGACCTGATCCAGACCCAGGACAAGGCCCGGGCGGTCGAGGACCTGACGCTGGGTCGCAAGGGCGAGCTCGACGCTGCGATCGAGCAGTCCGAAGGCAGCCGGTCCGAGTAACGCGAACGCGCCCGGCCCCGCCAGAAGCGCAGCACGCCGATGCAGCGAATTCCCGAACCCGAGCTCATGGACGAGTTCGATCAGGCCCGAGCGTACGCGGCCGCGGATTTCTCCGAGCCGAACGAGCGCTTCGCAGAGCTGTTCCTCGCCACGTTCCCGCAGTTCGATCGCGGTGCGATCCTCGACCTCGGCTGCGGGCCCGGCGACATCGCGCTGCGCCTCGCCGCGAGGTTGCCACGGGTTCAGGTTCACGGGCTCGACGGATCGCAGGCGATGCTCGATTGCGCCCGGGAGCGACTCTCGCGCAGCCCGGCGCTCGCGCCGCGGGTGCAGTTCCTGCGCGGATTGCTTCCCGGTTGCGAGGTACCGCTGCCGGCCTATGATGCAGTCGTAAGCAACAGCCTGTTGCACCACCTCCACGACCCGCAGGTCCTGTGGCACAGCATCCGCGCTATGGGCCGAGCGGGCGCCCCGGTGTTGGTGATGGACCTGTTCCGGCCGCCGTCACTGCAGGCCGCGCTGGACATCGTCGCGACCTACGCGGCCGGCGAGCCCGAGGTGCTGCGGCGCGATTTCCACAATTCGTTGCTGGCCGCCTTCGAGCCCGGCGAGGTCCGCGCCCAGCTCGACGCCGGCGGTCTCGGTGAACTCGAGGTCAGGACGGTCTCGGATCGTCATCTGCTGGTCGTCGGGCACCTGCCGGGATGAGCGGCTACACGGCGCTCGAGCGGCTGCTGCTGCCGGTCGTGCGCCGCTTCGTCGCTTTCTGGGTCCGGCCCTCGGTGCTGCCGGACGATGTCGCCGCGCGGCTCGAGCGCGGCCGGCCGATCGTCTATGCGCTGGAGAAGCGCAGCATCGTCGACATGGCCGTGCTGGAGTATGTCTGCCGCGAGCGCGGGCTGCCCGCTCCGCTGCAGCCGCTCGACGTCGGCTCCGAGCAGCAGTTCTCCACGGTGTTCCTGGAGCGGCGTGCCGGTTTCCTCGGCCTGCGGGTCGATCGACGACTGTCCGAGCCGCTACGGCGGCTGGCCCAGCAAGGGTTGGAGGATCCGGGATTCGACGCGGACCTGGTTCCGGTGAGCCTGTTCTTCGGCCGTGCACCCGGGCGCGAGCGGTCGTGGTTCCGGCTGATGATCGCCGAGGACTGGGACATCGGCGGGCGGTTCCGCAAGCTGCTCTCGCTGCTGCTTAACGGCCGCAACCTGCTGATACTGTTCGGCGACGCGATAGAACTGCAGGCGTCGCTGCGCGAGGCAGGTGGGACCCAGCGTGCGACGCGCCGGTTGTGGCGCCAGCTCCGCATGCAGTTGCGCAACCAGCGGGCCGCGACAATCGGCCCGGACCTCTCGCATCGCCGCACGATCGTCGCCCAGGTGATGCGAACCAAGACCGTGCGGGATGCGGTGCGCCAGGAAATGAGGACGCGCGGGCTCAGCAGGCGGGACGCGCTCAAGGTCGCGCGCTCCTACGCGTACGAGATCGCCGCCAATTACTCCCACCCGTTCATCGTGTTCATGTCCGGCCTGCTGGGGCGCCTCTGGAACCGGCTCTACGACGGCGTCGAGCTCGCGAACTTCTCGAGCCTCGAGTCCGTGGACGAGGGCAGCGAGATCATCTACGTGCCCTGCCACCGCAGCCACATGGACTACCTGCTGCTGTCCTACGTGGTCTACCACAAGGGTTTCGCGGTGCCGCACATCGCTGCGGGCATCAACCTGAACATGCCCGTGATCGGTTCGTTCCTCAGGCGCGGTGGCGCCTTTTTCCTGAGGAGGAGCTTCGCCGGCAACGACCTCTACACGGCGGTCTTCATGAAGTACCTCGGGCTGATGATGGCCCGGGGACATTCGATCGAGTACTTCATCGAGGGTGGACGCAGCCGCACCGGGCGCCTGCTGCAGCCCCGGACCGGCATGTTGTCGATGACGATCCGCAGCTATCTCTGGGAGCCGCGGCGGCCGCTGGTCTTCGTCCCGGTGTACTTCGGCTACGAGCGGCTCTTGGAAGGGCGCACCTACATCGGCGAGCTGTCCGGGCGCCCGAAGGAGAAGGAGAGCGTGCTCGGCATGCTGCGTGCGCTGCCCGCGCTGCGCAGCCGCTTCGGCAAGGTGTACGTGAGCTTCGGCGAGCCGCTGCCGCTGGACCCGATGATCCGCGCGCACGCGCCACAGTGGACGCGCGAGCCCTCGAGCTCGGACTCTCGCCCGGAATGGCTCAAGCCGCTCACCGACGAGCTGGCGACCGCGATCATGACCCGGATCAACGCGGCCGCCTGCGTAACGCCGGTGAACCTGATCGGCCTCGCGCTGCTGGCCACGCCGCGACAGAGCATGGGCGAGGCGGACCTCTGCCGGCAGCTCGAGCTGTATGCATCACTGCTGAGGCAGGCCCCGTATTCCCCGAAGGTCTGGGTGACCGGCAGCGACGGCGCATCGATGATCCGCTACGGCGAGTCGCTCGGCATCCTGAAGCGGCGCGGGCACGAGCTCGGCGAGATCGTGCACATGACCGAAGAAGAGTCGGTGCTGACGAGCTATTTCCGCAACAACGTCCTGCACCTGCTGCTGCTGCCCTCACTGCTGGCCTGCGCATTCCTGAACAACTCCGTGATCGGCAAGGACGATCTGTACCGCCTGGCGCGTCGCGTATACCCGTACGTCGCGGATGAGTACTTCCTGCGCTGGGCGGACGCGGAGCTTCCCGGCGTGGTCGACGAGCTGCTCGAGGACCTTCTGAACCACGGCCTGCTCGCGGCGTCGGAGGACCGCTCCGAATGGCGGCGTCCGCCTGCGGAGTCCAGTGAGGCGGTGCAGCTTTCGCTGCTGGCCCGCGCCACCGTCTCGATCCTCGAGCGTTACTACATCACCGTCGCACTGCTGCTGCGCGAAGGCA
>DATIRA010000393.1:0-14929 GCA_035470225.1 Steroidobacteraceae bacterium
GGTGAGCAGCAGTGGTTCGATCATCGGTGTCTCGTGCTCCGAAGAGTGCCGGCCGACGCCTCGATTCGTCGGGACCCTGTTTCCGTCGTCTCCGTTCATTCGAAAGCGGTCATCCGGTTCCCGCAATTACCCGGGCCTCGAACACCAGCAATGCACGCCCGGCATACGCTGGCAGGCTCCACAACCGCAGCAGTTCCCCGCGGTCGAGTGCCACCAGCGTCAACTGGACCCGCCAGATCGCAGCAGGGCCTGCGCCCTCGCCGCGCGCTTCCACCGTCTGGAGCGGCGTCGTGTGCAACCATGCCAGTACCGCGCCGATCAGCCGCTCCTCCGCCTCCGTGTCCGCGCCATCGAGCCACGCCAGGTACTCGAGCTCGAGCGCAGGTAGCGGCTCGCCTTGCGACTCATCTCGAGCAAGCGGACGACCGCGTGGTACCGCAGCGGTCGCGACTCGCAGCAGCTTGAGGCGCACCTCGGGCCGCGCCGTGCCGGCAGCATGCTCCATTCCCTGCAGCGATGCTGCCAGCGATGCCCGGAGTGCCGCGCCAACTTCCGCTATGACATCGGCTGGCTTCATCGCTGGACGCTCCGATTAGCGTGACCATGCTGACTCCCTCGGACCTGGCCGGGTCCGAACTGCGGCCCGAAACCGCAGCACGTGAGATTGTCTGTGCGCATTGCTCTTTGCCCGCTTCAGTAGTTGCCCTTGAGCGGAATCACGTGCCGCACCCCGCCGCGCGGGTTCGCGACGTCGCTACTCGTTGCACGCCAGCACCTCGTCGGCGGTCAGCCCGAAGTAATCCACGACATGCCGCCGCGGTATCACCAGCGAATGTCCCTCGGTGACCGGGAATGCGACCCGGAAGGCGAGCGCGAGCGCATTCTCCGCCACCACCCGGTCGCGCGGAAGCTCGCAGAAAGGACAGGTGCTGGTCGATGCTTCCGTCTGCAAAGGAGTCAATCCCGCTTTCGCATCCGCCAGCGGCCGGGCGGCACGCCGAACCAGCGTTCGAAGGCGTTGGTGAAGGCTGCCTGGTCGCCGTACCCGAGCATCGCCGCGATCCGCGCCAGGCTCGCGTCGGTGTCACGCAGGTAGTCGGACACGAGTTCGCGGCGCACGCGGTCCAGGATTCCGCGGAAGTCGGCGCCCAGCGCCCGCAACTCGCGCTGCAGCGTTCGCGGGTGCACACCGAGTATCTGGGACACGCTGGTCAGCGAGCAGCGACCGGTAGGCAGCAGCTGGTGCGCGAGCAGCGCAACGCGGCGCACGCGGTTGTCCTCGGCGTCACCGAGATGCTCGCGGACGTACTCGACTGCGACCTTGCGGAACTCGGGGTTCGCCGTCGGGACCGGTTGCGCCAGCGCCTCGTTCCGCAGCGAGATCGCGTTGACCGGGCATTCGAACTCCAGCTTCGAGCCGAACCGGCGCTTCAGCGGGCGCAGGTCCGGAGGACTGCGGTGGGCGAACTGGACCTGCTCCGAGCGGAACCCCGGCGACACCAGCATCTCGAGCAGGCGCTGGCCGATGCCGAGGCTGAGCTCGTTGATCTGCCGCTTCGCATGCAGGCCGGGCAGCAGCACCTCGAAGGTCAGGTCGCGGCAGCCTGACGCTCGCGGAACCAGCTGCACCGCGGCTCCGCTCGAGTGAACGTAGAAGTAACTGGCGATCGCCTCGAGACACTCGCCGACGGTCTCCGAATACATCGCGATCATCGCCGCAGGGCCGAGAATGTTGATGTCCTGGCGCGCCGACAGCCTCAGGCCGAAGTCCGGGCAGTTGCACTTTTCAGCGCTGTCCTCGAGCAGCCGGATCATCGCCGCGTAGGAGATGCGGTTATCGGGCGAGGCGAGTTCCCGCGGCGGGATGCCGGCCGCCCTGAGCAGCGCCTCCGGGTCTCCGCCGAGCTCGCCGACCAGCTCGCGAAACCCGACCAGCGCCGCGGCGCGGATCGAGGGGTCCGGGACACGTGTTGTCGCGGCGCTGCGTGACACGGGATGGACCAGGGATTCCAGGAGACTGTTGTCGCGAAATAAAAAGTACTTGTCGCGAAATCACAATACAGGCGACGCCGTCGATACGCAAACTAGCTGCAACTGGAACCGGCACGGAGCAACGACCATGGCAGCCACCGCAGAAAAGATCTTTCCAGACAGCAAAGTGACGTCGCTGGGCAAAGTGGGTTTCGACGAGGACCACTGGGGCGTCGGCGTCTCCGGCGTCGTGGACGACCCTTCGCCGTTCCCGCGGATCAACCGGCTGCGGGACTGGTACCTGGACGAATGCCCGTACACGATCGACGCGGAGCGGGCGCTGCTCGTGACCGAGGCCTATCGCCGGCACGAGGATGATCCACAACTGATAAAGGTTGCGAGGGCGCTCGCGCACGTGCTGCGCAACGTGACGCTGCACATCGTCGAGGACCAGTTGCTGGTCGGCGACAGTGCCGCCCCGCCGAAGTCCTGCCCGATCTATCCGGAGTTCTCCTACCAGTGGATCGTCAAGGAGCTCAACGAGCTGCCGATGCGCGATCGCCCGCACAACCGCTACGAGCATTCCGACGAGACATCAGACGCGCTGTTGAGCATCGCCGACTACTGGCGAGGCAGGACGCTCTCCGATGCGATGCTCAGCCGGATGTCGCCCGAGGAGATGAAGGGCGACTTCATGGGCATCATGTTGTACTCGACGAGCCTGTATCACGTCGCGGGCGTCGGTCACCTCGTGCCCGACTTCGGCCGCCTGCTGGACAAGGGCTACGCTGGACTGCGGCGCGAGGTTCAGGATCGTCTCGACGCACTGACCTCGGACGACCCGGACGCGGGACAGAAGCACGACTTCTACCGCGCGCAGCTGATCACGCTCGACGCGACCAGCGACTACATCCGGCGTTACGCAGCTCTCGCGGCAAGCAAGGCGGGTTCAGCCACCGGTACACGCCGCGAGGAGCTGCTGCAGATCGCCCGCAACTGCGAGTGGATCGCCGAGAACCCGCCGCAGACCTTCTGGCAGGCGTTCCAGCTGGTGCATTTCGGCTGGAGCCTGATCCAGATCGAGTCGAACGGCCACTCGGTCTCGCTCGGCCGCCTCGACCAGCTGCTCTACCCCTGGTACCGGCGCGACCTCGAGGCCGGGACCACCACGCCGGAGTTCATGCAGCAGGTGATCGAGTGCCATGCCGTGCTGAACGCGAGTTTCATGAAGCTCCGCGACTGGGTCACGACACAGGCGAACAGCGGCCGCGGGCTCGGCACGACCACGGTCACGCTCGGCGGCATCGACGCCGAAGGCCGCGACGCGACAAACGAGCTGTCGGGCCGTTTCCTCGACATGATTGCGCACACGCGCCTGGGCCACCCCTGGATCGCGGTGCGTTTTCACCAGCAGACCCCGCCGTGGTTCGCGCGCAAGACGGCCAAGGCCATGCGCATGGGCACCGGCGAGCCGAAGATCTTCAGCGACCGCGTGATCATTCCGACGATGATCGAGCATGGCATTGCGCCGGCGGACGCCCGCAACTACGTGATCGTCGGCTGCGTCGAGCTGAGCGTGCCGGGCCGGGAGTACGGCTGGCACGATTCGGCCTATTTCAGCATCGCGAGAGTCCTCGAACTCGCGCTGAACGACGGCTACGCGATCGGCCACGAGGCGCTTGGACGGCTCGGCCCGGCGACCGGACGGCTGGAGGACTTCAGCTCGTTCGACGAGCTCAAGGAGGCTTACGAGGCGCAGATGGCCTACTGGGTCGAGGCACAGGCCCGCAGCACGGACATCATGGACGACGTGCACCGCGAGATGAAACCGCTGCCTTACCTGTCGCTGCTGGTCGATGGCTGCATCGAGCAGGGGCGCGACATCAACACCGGGGCGGCACCCTACAACTTCACCGGCCCGCAGGCGGTCGGCGTCGGCACCGTCGCTGACAGCCTCGCCGTGATCAAGCAGCTCGTGTTCGAGGAGAAGAAGGTTTCGGCCGCCGAGCTGATGGCCGCGATCAAGGCCGACTGGCACGGCTTCGATGCGCTGTACCACCGGGTCAACGGCGACAAGGTGCACCAGTACGGCAACGACGACGATTACGCCGACGAGCTCGCGCGTTACTGCACCGACGTCTACTGCGCAGCGGTCGAGGGCCGGCCGAACCCGCGCGGCGGCGTCTACCAGCCGGGCGTGTACACCGTCTCGGCCAACGTGCCGTTCGGCATGGTGCAGGCCGCGACGCCGGACGGCCGCAAGGCTCACGAGCCGCTGTCGGACTGCCTCGGACCGGTCCACACTGCCGCCGGCTCGCATGACCGCAAGGGTCCCACCGCCGTGATCAACTCCGCCGCCAAGCTCGACCAGCGGCGGATGTCCAACGGCACGCTGCTGAACCTGCGATTCTGCCCCTCGAGCCTGTCCGGCGCGGCAGGCGTCGAGAACCTCGTCGCGCTGGCGAAGGCCTACTTCACGCAGGGCATGCACCTGCAGCTCAACGTGGTCGGTCGCCAGCTGCTCGAGGATGCCTACGCGCATCCCGAGAAGTATCGCGGCCTGATGGTGCGGGTCGCGGGCTACAGCGCCCAGTGGGCCGACCTGAGCGACGAGCTGCGCCGCGACATCATGAGCCGCACCGAGCTGTCATTCGACTGAAGTGACTACGATGAGCACACCTTACGACCCCGATTTGACCGGAACCGTATTCAACATCCAGCGGTTCAGCGTGCATGACGGCCCTGGCATCAGGACGGTGGTATTCCTGAAGGGCTGCTCGTTGCGCTGCATCTGGTGCAGCAACCCGGAGAGCCTGTCGTCCCGGGTGCAGCTCGGATTCAGCCCCGACCGCTGCATCGGCGTCGACAAGTGCACGGCCTGCCTCGAGGCCGCGCCGGACCCACGGGCGCTCAAGCTCCGGGATCAGCGCGTCGCCGGTCTCGCGTCCGAGCGGGTAGACGAATTTGTCGGCTGCGCCGACGCGTGCCCGACCGGGGCAATAAAGGCCTGGGGCCGGCGGATGACGGTCGGCGAGGTCCTGCGGGAAGTCATGGCCGATCGAGCCTGTTACTCGGAGTCGGGCGGCGGCCTGACCCTGTCTGGCGGCGAAGCACTGATTCAGACGGCGTTCGCGGTCGAGCTGCTGAAGGCCGCGCGCTCCGAGGGCATCAGTACCTGCGTAGAGACCGCGTTGAACTACAAGCAAGACCTGCTCGACCCCGTGCTGCCGCTGGTGGACCTGTTTCTCTGCGACCTGAAGCACATGGACCCGGCGGCGCATCGGCGCTACACCGGCGTCTCGAACGAGTTGATCATTGCCAACTTGCGTCACGTCGTCGCATCCGGCGCGGACGTGGTCATCCGGATCCCGGTCGTGCCCGGGCACAACGGCACCGAGGACAACCTGCGGTCCACCGCGAGTTTCCTCGCCGACGAGCTCGGCGGCCGCATCAGGCAGGTGCAGCTGCTGCCGTTTCGCAAGCTCGGCGAGCAGAAATACTTATCGCTCGGCATCGAGTACCCGATGAGCGAGTTCCGCTCCCCGCCACGGGAGTCCTGGGAGCGGGACATCCGGCATTTCGCCGCGATGATGTCCACCTACGGGCTCGAGGTCGCCGCTGGGGCCGGCAGCTGGGTCGGCCGCACCAAGGGCACCGCGATCGAGCGCAATCCGGACCGTGCAGCGATCTGCTGACCCTGCTGATTGATGCTCCATCCGGCGGCAGGAAGCCCAGCCTGGCAGCCACTGTTGTCTCCGTCGTGACGGAAACGCTACCCTGAGAAACGAATACCCACCATCACACGCGCGAGGAGAGTTGATGGCCAAGCCGAATTACTCGTTCCAGAAGAAGCAACGCGAAGAAGCCGCCCGCAAGAAGCGCGAGGCGAAGCAGCAGCGCCGCCAGCAGAAGAAGGAGGAAGCCGCTCAGCCGCGCCAGGACTGAAGGGCGCTGCACACTCTTTTCAGTAGACGCGGTCGACGACACGACTGCGCTCACTGCGTGAGCCGCGGAACATGCCAACGCAGCGTAGCTGTATCGAGGTACCGGCTGAGGCCGCTGCCCGGGCTCAGCTGCGCTCGGGAAAGTACTGCCGACCGACTCTTTCGACGTAGCCGACCAGGTTTGCTCGCTGCAGCGCCGCATCCTTGACGGGACTCCAGATCGGGACGTTCATGATGTTCGCCAGCATGCCGTATGCCACCGCATCGACCTCGGTGGCACGCTCGCCCATCAAGAACGGCTTGTCGGCAAGGAAATCGGCGATCGCGTCGACATCCTTGCGGCCTATCGCGTGAATCTCGTCGCTGGAGTGCAACCCGATCCCGTGACCTTCGAGCTCGCGCCGCACTCCCCGCCTGGCAACGGGCGCAAGCAGCGGGCGGAACGGGGCCGGGACGCCTCCCAGGATCACATTGCGGAAGCTCGACCAGTTCGCGTCGACCATCCAGCGGTCGTAGACCATGGTCCAGTAGAGGTTCTCCTCGATCATCCGCCGCATTGCCAGCGCGACGGCTCGCTCCGCAGCCGTGAGCCCCGCGTTCGCGTCGCAGCCGAACCGTTTCTCGAGGTACTCGATGATCAGACCCGAGTCCCCGAGTCTCCGCCCATCATGCTCGATCCAGGGCAGCTTTCCCTTCGGGCCGCGAAAAGGCGTCGCATCCACGACTACCTGGCAGGGGATGCCCACCATCCGCAAGTACAGGTCGAGCTTCAGGCAGAACGGGCTGATCGAAGGCAATCCCCAGGCGCCCGGGAGCTGATGCACGACCAGGTCCGACATGATCAACTCCCAGCAGCGTCCGGTCGAGATGCCGACGACAGGCATCTATAGCCGCACGCGCTCCTTCTTTCCGTCCCTGCCGGAATACCGGCTCCAGGCGTCGAAGGTCTCGACTTCCAGCGACGTGCCCTGCCCGCCGTACACCGCGCCCTTCAGCCATTCGAGCTCGGGCGCCAGGTCTGCGGCTCGTACAAGGTCCCGGTACCACACGCGCTTGTCCGGCTCCCACCGGTAGCCTCGGGCCCGCAGCAGGTCTTTGGTCTCGAACGGGGAACCGACCGCCCAGACCCTGAGCGACGGCTCGCGTGCCGACTCGAGCAGCAGTCGCAATGCCGACCCCGCGTCCGGCTGTCCCGGTATCGGGCGTCTGAGCACCTCGAGCAGTGCGCGACAGTCCATCTCCGCACGGTGGCCGTCGAAGAAGAACCCGTAGCGATAGGCCAGGTACTCGAGCTTCGCGACCCCGAGCCCGAGTTCCGCCCATGGCACTTCCTGCCAGGAGCAGGCCCAGGGCAGCGATGCGAACGACGGCAGCCGCTGCTCGACGAACCGCCGGTCGAACGCCGCATTGTGCGCGATCACGAGCGCCGCCCCGTCCACGAGTCGCTCGATCGCCGCTTCATCGAGCTTCTGGCCGCGGACCATTTCGTCCGTGATGCCGTGTATCGCCGTCGATTCAGGCGGGATCGGAACGCCCGGATCCTCGAGCCCGTCGTACACCTCGAGTACGCGCCCGGCAGCGCCAGTCGCCCGGCAGTACTCGAACCGGACCAGTGCCAGCTCGATCACCTTGTCCGACTCCGGGTCGATCCCGGTCGTCTCGGTGTCGAGTATCACCGCTTCACCGATTCGCGAGCCGGCGAGCTTCGGGCATTCCACCGATGGATCGAGCCGTCTCAACACCCGGAAATCCGGGTTCTCGTCCAGCCGTGCCGCCAGCGCTTCTGCGTCCCTGGACCGCTCTCCAGCCAAATCATGCCTCCTGACGCGGGCCTTGCCCGCAAACCGCCGCCTGGTACGGACCTGTCGGCAGCATCCCAACCCGGGCACCGCAGCGCAAGTCGGGAGCGTGGTCCGTCTCGACCGTACAAGGCCACTCCCAGCGGCGACCCGCGAGTATCTGCAGCGGCAGACCATCCCGGCGACGGCCGGGTAATATGGTCCACGTGCCGGGCGGTCCGGCACCGGACCAAGAAACCACGATGTCACTGCTGTCACGCCTCCTCGGCAAATCTCCTCCGTCGCCTGAGACGCCGGCGACCGACGCAACCGAATTGCCGGTCGAGCCCCCGGCGCCCGACCCAGCCGCACGCGCGCGGGAAGAGGAAGCGGACCTCGAGCGGTCCCTCGCGGCCGGCGACATGGCAGCGGTCGGCAAATGGGTGCTGGAGGGAAGCTCGACCGCAATCCGCCAGCGGGCGGCACAGGCCATCACGGACCTCGATCAGCTGCACGAGCTGATCCGCGCAACGCGCCACGGGAACGACAAGAACGTCTACCGGATTCTCGCTGCCCGGCGCGATGACACGCTCGCCTCGATGCGTGCGGCGCAGAAGCTCACCGAGGACCTTGAGGCGACCGCCGCTGCGATCGCGCGGCACAGCAGCCGTCCGTACGACGCATCGTACGAAATCACACTCGGCCAGCTGGAACAGCGCTGGCGCGAGCTTGCGCCGCACGCGACGCCGGAACTCCAGCAGCAGGCCGCCCAGCAGCTTGAGCAGGCGCACGGGGTCATCGAGAATCACCGGCAAGCGCAGCAGGCAGAGGCGGAACGACAGCAGGCCGCCGCGCTCGCCGCGGCACAGGCACGTCGGCAGCGTGAACTCGAGGCCCAGGCCGAGGCAGCCGCGGCATCCGAGGCGGCCCGGCAGCGCGAGGCCGCGCGTCAGGCCGAGCGCGAGCGACAGCAGGCCGACGAGGCCGAGCGGCGCCGCCTGGTCGGGCTGCTGCGACAGGCGCAGGCGGCGCTGCAGCACGGAGGTACCGCGCGGGCCGCGCGGCTGCGCGAAGCCATCGCAGAGAAGCTGCCGGAGGCCCCTGCCCTGCCTGCATGGTTCGAACGCCAGCTGCAGCAACTCGATCAGCGAATAGACGAACTCAAGGATTGGAAGACCTTCAGGGTTGCTCCGAAGCGGGCCGAGCTGCTGCAGCAGATGCAGGCCCTGGTCGGCGCGGATCTCTCACCGGAGGACCTGGCGAAGCGGATCCGACGCCTGCGGGAAGAGTGGCGCAGTCTCAACAGGGGGGCCGGGGAGGACACGTCGCCGGAATCGGAGCAGTTCCAGCAGGCGGCCGAACTCGCCTACCAGCCTTGCCGCGAGCACTTCGCCCGGCAAGCCGAGTTGCGGCGCGAGAACCAGGCGCAACGCGAGGCCTTGATCGAGCGGCTCGCCGCGCTGGCGACAGAACAGGCGGTCGAGAATCCCGACTGGCGCGCGATGCAGCATGCACTGGCCACGGCCCGCCGCGAATGGCGTCAGTGGGCGCCCGTCGACCAGTCGGTCGTCAAGGCGTTGCAGCAGAGATTCCATGTGCTTGCGAACGAACTCCAAGCGCGCCTCGATGCCGAGTATGAACGCAATGTGCAGCTGAGGCGCGAGCTGATCTCCCGCGCCTCGGAACTCGTGGGCCTGGAAGACACGCGGCAGGCCATCGAGGAAGCGAAGCGCCTGCAGCGCGCCTGGAAGACGGTCGGTATCATTCCGCGCAAGCGGGACAACTCGCTCTGGGAGGAATTCCGGCGACACTGCGACGCGATCTTCCAGCGCAGCGCACAGGAATCGGCGCAACAGGCCGCGGCGCTCGATGCCGGCGTCGCCCGCGCGACGAGCCTGTGCGAGGAACTCGAGCGGATCGCTGGATCGGGGAACGACGACGCGGCATCCGACGCGAAACGCCTCGACGAGCTCGGCAGCGAGTTCCGGTCGCTCGATCTGCCACGCGCCAGCGCCAGGGAACTCCGCCAGCGGTTCTCCCGTGCCAGCGACCGATGCGCCGAGGCGCTCGCAAAGCAGCGCGCGGCGGCCGAGCGCAAGGGCTGGAGCGAGCTGCTGGCTGCGGCGACGCGGCTCAACGCGTACGCGCTCGCGACGATCGACGGAGCTTCCGCCGCGGACGTGGAGACGCTGCGCGACGCGGCTTCCGCGGCGCTGGCCGGGCTCCTGCGTGCGCCGAAGGACGGCCGGGAGCTTCTCGAGCAACGGATGGCAGCCATCGCCGAGGGCGGCGAGGCCGCCGACCTCGCCGCGAACGAGGCGACGATGCGCCTGCTGTGCGTGCGCGCAGAGCTCGCCGCAGGCCTCGCGACTCCACCGCAGGACCTGGAGTTGCGCCGTGAGTACCAGATGCAACGGCTGGTCGAGTCCATGGGTCGCGGCGAACGCATCAGCCCGGCCGAACTCGATGATCTCGCCCTGGAGTGGGTCGCGGTCGGGCCGGTCGAAGCGGCGGTGCACGGCGCGTTGCTCGCTCGACTCGAGCGCTGCCTCGACGCCCGCGGGAGCTGAGCGCGTACGCTGCCGGCCGCGCTGCAGCATACGCGGCGCGGATTCTAGAAGCCGAGATCTGCCAGCGCCGACGCCACGCGCGAGCGAACGGGCTCGGATTTCATCGGAAAGGCACGGAAGAAATCCTCGCGCCGCAGCCTCGGATTGCGCTCGCGAACGTTCGCGGCCCAGTCCGCCGCCCGCTTGTCGTCGCCGGCCAGCTTCTGCGCGACCGCGGCGATCATCGCGATCAGCACGTGCGCGCCAGGTGAGCGCGCTGAGCGCTCGGCCCAGTGCACGGCCTCCGTGTCCTCGTGCTGCTCCATATGCGTGAACGCACGGGTCCCGAGCATTGCGTAGTAAAGCGGGTCGAGTGGGCTCAGCCTCATCGCAAGGTCCACGTGCTTGCGGCCTTCCAGCCCGTGCCCTGCCAGCGTCTCCGTCCACGCGCGGGCATATATGCCCTGCGCGTAGTTCGGGCTCAGCGACGTGGCGCGCTCGAGCCAGGCCAGTCCGCGCTCGAGGTCACCCTCGAGCCAGAAGCTGCGTCCCATCGTGAAGTTGACGAACGGGTCGAGCGGATCCAGGTCCAGGCCGCGTTGGGCGTAGCTGCGGGCCAGCGCAATCTCGCCGGCCAGGTCGTCGGTGTTGCGCAGGAACGCTGTCTGGAAATGCACGAACGACAGGCCCGCGTGCGCGCGTGCGAACCCCGGGTCCTGAGCGACGGCCCGCTCGAACAACTGTGCGGCGAGCGCGTTGTCCTTGCGGTTGAAGCGATACATGTGCTGCAGGCCGAGGTGATAGACGGACCATGCATCGAGGTTCTCCGTCACGGTCAGCCGCGCGAGGCTCGCCTCGTGCAGCGGGATCCGGATCTCCAGCGCCGTGAGGATCTTCGAGCGGATTTCCGCCCGCACGGAATGCACGTCGTCGACCGGGCCGGCGTAGCGTTCAGCCCAGACGACATCGCCACCGCGCGTGTCGCCGAGCTCGGTCGTCACGACCAGCTGGCGTCCCGTCAGTTCGACCGTGCCGGAAAGGCAGTAGTGCACGCCGAGCAGGCGGCCCACGTCGTGCAGGTCAGGGTCCGGCGCGCGCAGCCGGAACGACGACCCTCGCGCCGTGACGAAGAGCCAGCGCAGTCGCGAGAGTTCCGTGATCAGGTCGTGCGGCAACGCATCGGCGATCGCGGCGTACGGCCCGGCCTCGCCGACGAGCTGGAACGGCAGCACCGCGATCGACGGGCGGGAAGCCGGATCCGCGGCAGCGACAGGGGGCGGGCCGGCGGCTGCGTCCTGTCCTGTCGCGCCGGCCGGCTCCGCAGGGCTTTCCGGACGCTCCGTGCGCACGTCGGCCACGAAACGAAAGCCCTGGCCGTGGATCGTCCGGACGAAATGCTGCGTCTTGCCGTCGTCGCCGAGTGCCTTGCGCACCGACTTCACACGGCTCGACAGTGCCGAATCGCTGACTACGCGCCCGTCCCAGACCTTCTCGATGATCTCGTCCCTGGAAACGAGACGCTCACGGTGCTCGACCAGGAACGCAAGCAGCGCGAACACCTGCGGCTCGAGCGGGCGGACCTCGCCTTCCGTGCGCAGCTCGACCTTGGCCAGGTCGAGCTCGAAGTCACCGAACCGGTAGATCATTGGCCGGAGAATAGTCGATCGGGCGGTGATCGCCCAGAAACCTCCCTGAAATTTTCACGCGCTCTCCAAGCTTCGCGTGCCGCGCTGCGCTCAAATGGACTCACCGGCGGGCGAACCGCCGCCGATGCGAAACAAAGGAGGAGACCACCGTGAAACAGACTCGTACCGAGCTGCCGACTCGCCTGGAAGCAGGCGGCGTCTGCATCCAGGCGCAGGACTGGGGCGACATCAACGTCGCGCGCGTCCGCTTCCCGAAAGGCGCGGATGCCACGCCGCTGCTGGTCGGCCTGCCGCAGGACCTCTGCCAGTGCCCGCACTGGGGCACGGTGCTGAAGGGCTCAATCCATGTTCGCTACGCGGACGGTCGCGAAGAGACAGTGCACGCCGGCGAGGTCTACTACGGGCCTCCCGGTCACACGGTCCGGGTCGACGAGGACTACGAAGCCGTCGAGTTCAGCCCGAGCGGTCCGATGGGTGAGCTGATCGCCCACCTCAAGTCGAAATTAAACACCTGAAGGAGAAGCACATGCCACTGGTAACCATCGATGTCATCAAGGACGTCTTCACCCCGCAGCAGAAGCAGCAGCTGATCGAAAAGGTCACCGCCGCGATGATCGAGGTCGAGGGCGAGAACATGCGTCCCGTGACCTGGGTCCGGATCAACGAGTTCGAAGGTGGCGATTGGGCCATCGGCGGAAAACGCCTCGCCGCAAAGGACGTGCAGGCCTTGGCGAGCGGCAAGGCCGCGTAACCGGGAATCCTGGGGCGGCCTCAGGTGAGGTCGCCCCACGTACGGATTTGACAGAATCCCCGGCATAAGCTTGCAGTCACCCGCCATCGTTTGACCCTGCTCGCTCGCGGCTAATAACATCGTCGCAGAAGAATTTCCGCAGGGCCCCGAGAAGGCCCGTCGAATCCAGCGTCAGGGAGGGATCGACGATGAAAGCACTGCGTGCCACAGGCCGTGCCTTACTGCTTGGGATCTGCGCGCTCGTCGCGACCGGACCAGCGAGTGCCGGCGAAGCTGCGGCCGACATTGGTTCCTACCAGTGGACCCAACAGCGGCCGACGCTGCCTTTCGATCCGACGATGTGGGAGCCGCGTGCCGGGCTGCAGGCACTCGAGCTGCGCAACGACCTGTACGTGATGGGCGGCCGCGGGCCGTTCTCGTTCGACGCGGAGACAGTGCTGTTCGGCGACGTCTGGAAAAGCTCCGACCTCGGCATCAGCTGGACCCGGGTCGCCCGGTGGCAGCCGATGCAGGCTGGCCCGCCGATGTGGGAACCGCGAGCCTATTTCGGCGCGGTCACGCATCGCGGCAGGATGTTCGTGATCGGCGGACAGGATTTCAGGACGAAGCCCAACCCGATCTTTCCGGACGGCTGCCAGTTCCTGCCGCCGGGCGTGCCCTGTCCGCCGGTCATTCCGGACTCCACGTTCTTCGACGACGTCTGGAGCAGCAAGGACGGCATCAACTGGATCGAGGAGACCAGCGACGCGCCGTGGGAAGGCCGCGCCGGCCTCTCCGCCGTCGTGCACAAAGGCGCGATCTACGTTCTCGGCGGCAGCCAGGGCGACGACGCCTCGACCGGCGGCAGCGGCCGCGTGCTTTTCGACGACGTGTGGATGTCACGCGACGGCCGCAGCTGGACCGAGCTGACCGGCGCTGGACCGCGGTGGACACCGCGGGCTGGGGCGGCCGTCGTGTCGAAGGGCGGCTACATCTACCTGCTCGGCGGCGAGCGCGGCTTCTCCTGCGGCTTCGATCCGGCGAGTCCCTGCCAGCCCGCGACCCGGACGCTGTATTTCAACGACGTGTGGCGCTCGAAGGATGGCGCATCCTGGGAACTCGTCACGGCCTCGGCCGGATGGTCGCCGCGTCCCGGGCACCAGTGCGTCGTGCTGCTGGACCAGATCGTCTGCTTCGGCGGCTACGGCGAGGTGCCGGGCCTTCCCCCGGTCCCGGCCAACCCGACCGACGTCTGGACCAGCCGCGACGGCGTCACGTGGACCGAGCTGCCGCCACCGGCAGCTCCACCCTGGAACGGCGGCTCGCCCGCGGACATGCGCTACGACTTCGACGCGCTGGTGCTCTCCGGCGGGCGCGCGGGCCTGCGTCCCTCGATCATGACCTTCGGCGGCGACCGCGAACGTTTCGGGCTGCCCGACGAGGTGAACAGGTTCCTGCTCGAGAACGACGTCTGGCTGATGTCGCCGTGAACGGGTCGCGCGTCACTCGATGCCGAAGATCACGTTGTAGGAGGTGTTCCGGTTACCGCGATTGATCACCTCGATTACGTGGTCTCCGGACTGCCAGAGCTCGCCCCGGTATTCCCGTGCCGAGTCCATCTGTTCCAGCAGGAACGAGCCGTCCGGATTGAAGATCTGGTAGTAGACGTCAAGCCCGCGCGACGCGACGCGTACATACAGTTCCTGGCCGTTCTTCGCATTGAGCACGTAGCGTATCGAGCTGCCCGGCGTCAGCGTCGCGGTCAGCTCCGCGCCTGACGAACCCCGGTCGAAACGGACCCGCTCGGTCGACGTCGCAGGCTCCTGAGTGGAGTAGCCGGACGCGCCCGCCATCGCACCGCCGCCATCGTCGGCCGCCTGCCTGACGGTCAGTTCGCCGACCGTGCCGTCCGAATACGCGAGGCAGCGCCAGACCGTGCCGCCGGCGTCGCGCAGCATCACCAGCGTGGCTGCCTCCGAGAACTCCGAGCTCAGCACCTGGCCGCCGGCCCGGCCATCCGGTCCCCCGACGGCCCGCAGCTGGTCGATACAGCCATCGATGGCTTCCTGCTCGCCGGCCATCACCGGCTGCAGCCCAGCGATCGCTGCGACCGCGGCAGACGCCGCCAGCATTGAGCAAACACGATTCATCCGCAGTACCTCATTGATTGCGTAACGAATGCGACTGCGAAGCGCAGGCAGCCGCCCCGGGTCCTGGGCCAAATTGTAAGGCCCCCGGCGGTCCGGCGCGACCGGCGCGCTGGCCGGTCGGCTGCTTTTGGTGATTGCTCACACCTATCAATGTCATTTGA
>DATIRA010000394.1:0-7058 GCA_035470225.1 Steroidobacteraceae bacterium
GTGGTCGCTGCATCCAGCGACGCAACTCCCGACCGCCCATCGCCGTCGCGGTCGCGTCCATCACTGCGAGCAGCGTGCCCTCCGTCCTGCCGCTCAGGCTGACGTCGAGCTCCAGGTTCCGCCGTGTCGCGGCGTCCAGCAGCAGTGCGTCGTCGCGCTCCTCGCAGCGAATGCCGCGCAGGTGGGGCAGCGCGGACTTCTGCGTCTCGCGCAGGTAGTTGAGCAGGGCGCCGGCTGCACCGATCGCCAGTTGTCGCCCGGCGAGACCGAAGCCTGCGAGCTCGCGGGTGCCGAACTGCTCGCACAGCTGCCGCTCCGCGCTCGCGGCCTCGAAATGCCAGGGCGGCCGCCGGCGCAGGACACCCGCGGCGCTGCCGGGCGGCTCCGGTCCCGGCTCCTCGGACACCAGCAGCTCGGCCGGTCTCAGGCGCTCGAGCTCCGAGGCCAGCGCTTCGCTGCCGGCGGCCTCCATCGCGTGAAAGCGTCCACTCGAGAGCTCGAGCCAGGCGAGGCCGAAGCGTCCCTGCCCGGCGTTCAGCGCGGCCAGCAGCGTATCCCGGCGCGCTTCGAGCAGCGCATCCTCGGTGACGGTCCCGGGCGTCACGACCCGCACGACCTCCCGCTCCACCGGCCCCTTGGACTTCGCCGGATCGCCGATCTGCTCGCAGATGGCCACCGACTCGCCCTTGCGCACGGCGCGCGCGAGATAGGTGTCCAGCGTCTGCACCGGCACGCCGGCCATCGGGATCGGCTCTCCGGCGGACTGTCCGCGGGCCGTCAGCGTGATGTCGAGCAGCCTTGCGGCCCGGCGCGCGTCGTCGAAAAACAGCTCGTAGAAGTCGCCCATCCGATAGAAGAGCAGCACGTCCGGGTACTGCGCCTTGATGCGCAGGTACTGCTGCATCATCGGTGTGTGCTTGCCGAGGTCGCCTGAGCTCATTTGCCCTGCAATGCTACGTCAGGCGGATGCCTGGGCCGGAAAGAAAACGCCAGCCCCCTCGCGGAGGCTGGCGCAGGACCGTGGGCCGGCCGCGACGGCCGACCGCTGCCTACTTCTGATCGGGCAGTGCGACCGGCGTGCCCTGGCCCGCGACGAACGGGTACTTCGAGAAGATCGCCGAGACGGCGTTGCTGATCGTCTGCTCGCGGTTCTTCAGCATCTCCTTCGTCACGACGTCCTCGAGGCCACCCTGGAAGACGACCTGGCGCTTCTCGCGGTCCACCACGTCGACGATCAGCGTGCCGACGTTGTAGCGCCGCGTGTAGGTCTGCGTGCCGCCGCCCCAGCCGCCGTACGGCGAGCCGTACCAGCCGCCGTATCCCCAGCCCGGCCCGTAGTAGGGCGCCGGTACCGACTCGATGTCGGTCTTCTCCTCGAGCTTGCCCTTGAAGTTGATCACCAGGTCGGGAGTGGCAGAGCGAACGTAGCCCCGGGCCTCCATCTCGCGGGCGGCCGAGTTCTGCAGCATCTGAGTGGCCAGCGACTTGAATTCGCCCGCATCCGTCCCCGCCTGGGCCACGAAGCCGTAGGTGCGGTACTTGCTGAAGTCCGCGGCCTTGTCGTAGTCCGCCCGGATGTCGGGGCCGCTCGCGCAACCCGAAAGGGCCAGTACAGCGGCGCAGGCCAGGCCGCCGAGTACCGAGATTTTATGCGTCACCTGGGGTGGCCTCCGTCCGGGCGCCTGCGCGCGTCGATTACTGCGCAAGCGGCACGATCCGCGCCGCCTCGAAACTCGTCAGCGCGTTCATCTTGTTCTCGATCTGCACCCAGCGCAGCACCTTGGCATTCGGCAGCACCTTCTCAAGCCTCTTGCTGTACTTCTTCATCAGCGCCACACGATCGTCCTGGATCTTGAACCAGTCCTTCATGATGGTCTTCGCTGCGTCGTCGGTCATCGAGTCGTAGTTCGCAGCGAACTTGTTGATCACGTCGATGCTCTTCTCGGCGAGCGCCTTCTGCTCGCGCTGGTACTCGTCGTAGATCGGGACGAACTTCGAGGTCTCGGCGTCCGAGAGCCCGAGCCCTGCCAGCGCGATCGCGCGGCGATCCGACTGGATCTGCGCCAGCAGCACCTGCGTGTCGTCGTAGTTGCTTCCTCCGGTCTGGGCGGGCACCGAGTGCTGGAAACCGAGCGCAGCGACGGCCGCGGCGGCGAGCATGAGCTTCTTCATTCGGGGATTCTCCTTGGGCTGTTGGTTCGTCAGCGGGCGAGCGGGATCAGGCCGTACACGTCGCGACGCAGCATGTTGTCGATCCGGGTCTCGATCTGTGCGTAGCGCAGCGCCTTCTTCGCGGGCAGCGCCTTAGCGACCTTCTTCGTGTAGGCCTGCTTCAGTTTCATGCGCTCCTCTTCGATGGCCATCTTCTCCTTGAGCATGCCGGCGGCCTCGGCTTCGGTGAGCGTCTCGTAGTCCGCGACGTAGCGGTTCACCAGGTCGAGGAAGCGGTCGTTGAGCTTCTTCACCTTGGCCTCGTACTCGTCGTAGATGGGCCAGAACGCGCGGCTCTCGCTGTCGGTGAGGCCGAGGTTTGCCGCGTACACGGCGCGGCGGTCGGTCATGACCTGCTGCAGCAGGATCTGTTCGTCGGCCTTCAGGCCTTCCTGGGACATGGCCAGCTGTGGCACGGCGGCCAGCACCAGAAGGGCCGCAAAGGGGAGAAATCGCATTGGGAGTACCTGCCTGGGCGATGATTGCGAAGGGTCGGAAGTATGGCAGCCGCGCCGCGGGGCTCCAAGCCCGTCTAGAATCGGGGCATGACGGGGAGCTGGAACGACGAGGAAATTGCCCGCCTTGTGGGCCGGCTCGGCGACGGCCTGCTGCGCCGGGGACACCTGCTCGTGACGGCAGAGTCCTGCACCGGCGGCTGGATCGCGAAGGCCTGCACGGACCGACCGGGCAGCTCCGGCTGGTTCCTGGGCGGCGCCGTGGTCTACAGCAACGACTTCAAGGTCAGGCTGCTCGGCGTCTTGCCTGACACGCTGGACCGGGAAGGGGCCGTCAGCGAGGCCGTGGTGCGGGAGATGGCGCGCGGGGCGCTCGAGCGTCTCGGCGGCGACGTCAGCGTGGCCGTCAGTGGCATTGCAGGCCCGGACGGCGGCACGGCGGACAAGCCGCTGGGTACCGTCTGGTTCGCCTGGGCCCGCCGTGACGCCCAACACGTGGAGCTGCGGGTGCTCGAGCAGCACTTCCCAGGCGACCGCGACGCCGTCCGGCGGGCGGCCGTGGCCTGTGCGCTGAGGGGACTGCTGGAGGAGGGTTAGGCATGGCTCGGGAACGTGGCCAGCCGGGCCCGGGGCAGGCGCACAGGCTGTTCTTCGCGCTCTGGCCCGACGCGGCGCTGCAGGCCGTGCTGGTTGAGCGGCTGCCGACACTGGCGGCCGCAGTCCGAGGCCGGCCCCAGCGTCCGGACCAGTGGCACCTGACGCTCGAGTTCCTGGGCGGCGTGCCGGCCGATCGGGTGCCTGCCGTCGAGCAGGCGGCAGCCGCCGTCGAGGGGCGGTGCTTCGAGATCTGCTTCGATCAGGTCGAATACTGGCGGCGCGCCCAGGTGCTCTGCCTTGCGGCCTCGACCGTGCCGGCGTCGCTGACCGACCTGGTCCTGGAGCTGCGCAGCGCGCTGGCTGCCCGCGGCTTCGAGCCGGAGCGCCGCGAATTCCGGCCGCACCTGACGCTGGCCCGCAAGGTGTTGCGCGCCCCTCGCAAGCGACCGATTGGACCGCTCATGTGGCCGGCGTCGGAGTTCGTGCTGGTGGAGTCCGCGACCGGACCCGACGGCTCCCGTTACACGGTGCGACGGCGCTGGCCACTGGTCGGCTGACCGGCAGCCGAAACTGGAGCTTTCCGGCAGTTATGCACCCTGCGGCGGGTGGTTGGCTGTGTGATAATGCCGACCTTTCCGGAGTCCGACCGAACATCAACCTGGCCCGAAAGGCGCCACGAGGCATCACCATGGAAGAAAACCGCAAGAAGGCGCTGGTCGCGGCGCTCGGCCAGATCGAGAAGCAGTTCGGCAAGGGCTCCGTCATGCGGCTCGGGGACGCCAGTGCCAGTTACGACGTGGAGGCGGTTTCCACGGGCTCGCTGGGGCTCGACATCGCGCTCGGGGTCGGCGGGTTGCCACGTGGTCGCGTGGTCGAGATTTACGGCCCGGAGTCCTCGGGCAAGACCACGCTGGCGCTGACCGCGATCGCGGAAGTGCAGAAGCGGGGCGGCACGGCGGCTTTCGTCGATGCCGAGCATGCGCTCGATCCCGCCTATGCCGAGAAGCTGGGCGTCAACGTCAACGAGCTGCTGGTGTCTCAGCCCGACACGGGCGAGCAGGCGCTCGAGATCACGGACATGCTGGTGCGCTCGGGCGCGGTGGACATCGTGGTCGTGGATTCCGTGGCAGCGCTGACGCCGAAGGCCGAGATCGAGGGCGAGATGGGCGAAATGCAGGTCGGCCTGCAGGCCCGCCTGATGTCCCAGGCGCTCCGCAAGCTCACCGGCAACATCAAGCGCTCGAACACGATCGTCGTGTTCATCAACCAGATCCGCATGAAGATCGGCGTGATGTTCGGCAATCCCGAGACCACTTCCGGCGGCAACGCGCTGAAGTTCTATGCCTCGGTGCGGCTCGACATCCGCCGCATCGGCGCGATCAAGACCGGCGACGAGGTCGTCGGCAACATGACCCGGGTCAAGGTCGTCAAGAACAAGGTCGCACCGCCGTTCCGCGAGGCCGAGTTCGAGATCATGTATGGCGCGGGGATCTCCCGAGCCGGCGAGATCATCGAGCTCGGCGTGCAGCAGGGCCTGATCGAGAAGTCGGGCTCCTGGTACAGCTACAACGGCGAGCGCATTGGCCAGGGCAAGGAGAACGTCCGCAACTTCCTGCTGCAGAATCCGGATACGGCGCGCGAGATCGAGGACGCGATCCGCCAGAAACTGCTGCCGGCGCGCCGCGGCGAGGCGGCGAAGGGTGAGCCGGCCGAGGAAGCCTGAGCCGGCGGAGCGTTCCGACGCCGACGAGCGCGCCGTACGCACGGCCGCGCTGGCGCTGCTTGCGGGCCGGGACTTCGCGCGGCGGGAGCTGGCCCGTCGGCTCTGCGGCAAGGGCTATCCGGAGCCGCTGGTCGAGCAGGTGCTCGAGACGCTGGCCGGCGAGCGCCTGATCGGCGACGAGCGATTCGCCGGACAGTTCGTCTCGCTGCGCGCCGCGCGCGGCCAGGGTCCGCTGCGGATCCGGCAGGAGCTCGCCGGGCGTGGCGTGCCGGGCGAGATCGTCGAGCAGGCGCTCGAGGAGGCCGGGGAGGACTGGATCCGTCGCGCGCGTGAAGTGCGCCGCAAGCGCTTCGGCGCTGAGCCCCCGGCCGATTTTCGCGAGCGTGCAAAGCAGGCCCGCTTCCTGCAGTATCGCGGCTTTTCCGGCGAGCAGGCCCGGGCGGCACTCGGACCCGGCGACGAATTCGACTGATGAGCAAGATGCGAGAACCGACCCGACAGATGAGCACTGCGGAGCTGCGCTCCGCGTTCCTGGAGTTCTTCCGCCAGCACGGTCATACCGTCGTGCCGTCGAGCTCGCTGGTGCCGGTCAACGATCCGACGTTGCTGTTCACGAACGCCGGGATGGTGCAGTTCAAGGATGCCTTCCTCGGCAAGGAGAAGCGCAGCTACCTGCGCGCCGCGAGCAGCCAGCGCTGCGTGCGGGCGGGCGGCAAGCACAACGACCTCGAGAACGTCGGCTACACGGCGCGCCACCATACGTTCTTCGAGATGCTGGGCAACTTCAGCTTCGGTGACTATTTCAAGCGTGAGGCGATCCACTATGCCTGGGACTTCGTGACCGGCACGCTCGGCATCCCGCCCGAGCGGTTGTGGGTCACGGTGTACGAGGAAGACGACGGCGCCGCGGAGATCTGGCTCAAGGAAGTCGGGGTCGACCCCGGCCGTTTCACGCGCATGGGCGTGAAGTCGAACTTCTGGGCCATGGGCGACACGGGACCCTGCGGGCCGTGTACCGAGATCTTCTACGACCACGGTCCGGGCGTCGAGGGCGGCCCGCCCGGCTCCCCGCACGAGGACGGCGACCGGTACGTCGAGATCTGGAACCTCGTGTTCATGCAGTTCGACCGCGCGACGGACGGCACGATGCATCCGCTGCCCAAGCCGTCGGTGGACACGGGCATGGGCCTCGAGCGCATCGCCGCGGTGATGCAGGGCGTTCATGGCAACTACGACATCGACCTGTTCCGCAGCCTGATCCGGGCGGCAGCCGAAGCGACCGCCACCACCGACCTGCAGTCGAGCTCGCTGCGCGTGATCGCGGACCACATCCGGGCCTGTGCCTTCCTGATTGCCGACGGCGTGCTGCCATCGAACGAAGGGCGCGGCTACGTGCTGCGGCGGATCATCCGTCGCGCGATACGCCACGGCTACAAGCTGGGACAGCGCGAGCCTTTCTTCCACAAGCTCGTCGCGCCGCTGGAGCGCGAGATGGGCGCGGCTTACCCAGAGCTGAGCTCGGGACAGGCGCACGTCGAGCGCGTGCTGGCGCAGGAGGAGGAACGCTTCGCGGAAACGCTGAGCCAGGGCATGGGCCTGCTCGAAGAGGCGATCGCCGACCTCAGCGGCCGGCGAATTCCCGGCGAGACCGTGTTCAAGCTCTACGACACTTACGGTTTCCCGGTGGACCTCACCAACGACGTCGCGCGCGAGCGCGGGCTCGAGATCGACGAAGCCGGCTTTGAAGCGGCGATGGAAGAGCAGAGGGCCAGGGCTCGCGCCGCAAGCAAGTTCGGTGTAGACCTTCGCGCCGGGCTCAGCACCGAGTCGCAGACCACGTTCACCGGCTACGAGTCGGCGCACGGCACCGGCCAGGTCGTGGAGATCTTCCGCGGCAAGGAACCGGTCACGGAACTACGCTCGGGCGAGCAGGGCGAAGTGCTGCTCGACCGCACGCCCTTCTATGCCGAGAGCGGTGGCCAGGTCGGCGACGAGGGCGTGCTGATGAACGCCGAGGTGCGCTTCGCGGTCGAGGACACGCAGAAGCTCGGCAAGGCGTACCTGCACATCGG
>DATIRA010000395.1:0-3117 GCA_035470225.1 Steroidobacteraceae bacterium
TTCGACACGACCACGCGGATGATGGCGACGCTGCACGAGGACGGCACTGGATTCCTCGTGGCCGTCAAGGGCGCCCCCGAAGCCGTGATCGGCGCCTGCCGCAGCCTGATCTCCGCGCAGGGGCCGGTGGAGTTGAGCGACACGCAGCGCGAGGCCTGGTTGCAACGAAACGCGGCGCTCGCGGCCGACGGGCTGCGAGTCATCGCGCTTGCCTCGAGCACCGGCCCGGACGCCCCTGACGATCTATATGCGAACCTCGGACTCGTCGGCCTGGTGGGCCTGCTCGATCCTCCGCGCAGCGACGTGCGTGGCTCGATCGAGGCCTGCCGAGAGGCCGGGATCCGCGTCGTGATGGTGACCGGCGACCAGCCGGCGACGGCACGCAACGTCGCAACGGCGGTAGGTCTCGTCGAATCGGACGATGCCCGGATCGTACATGGCACGGAACTCAGGCCGGTCGAGGATCTCGACGAACCCGAACTCGAGCGCCTGCGCGGCATCAGCATCTTCGCCAGAGTCGATCCAGAGCAGAAGCTCGACATCATCGACCTGCACCAGAGCGCGAACGAGGTGGTCGCGATGACCGGCGACGGTGTCAACGATGCCCCGGCGCTGAAGAAAGCCGACATCGGCGTCGCGATGGGTCGCCGGGGCACCCAGGTCGCGCGCGAGGCGGCCGACATGGTCCTGAAGGACGACGCTTTCGCGAGCATCGTCGCCGCCGTTCGCCATGGACGCGTGATCTTCGGCAATATCCGCAAGTTCGCACTCTACCTGTTGTCGTGCAACACCAGCGAGGTCATGGTGGTCGGCCTCGCCACGGCGGCCAGTGCCCCGCTGCCACTGCTACCGCTGCAGATCCTGTTCCTGAACCTCGTCACGGACGTGTTCCCGGCGCTCGCGCTCGGCGTCGGGCCCGGCGACCCTTCGGTCATGCGTGCGCGGCCACGGCCGGCCGACGAACCGATTCTCGCGCGCCGACACTGGCTCGAGATCGCCGGCTACGGGATCGTCATCACTGTCGCGGTGCTCGGCGCCTTCGCGCTGGCCCTCAACTGGCTGGCGCTGGACCAGCGGCGGGCGGTGACGGTCTCGTTCCTGTCGCTCGCCTTCGCGCAGCTGTGGCATGTCTTCAACATGCGCTCGCCGGGCTCGCGTCTCGGACGCGACGACGTGACGCGGAATCCTTTCATCTGGGGCGCGCTGCTGCTCTGCTCGGCGCTATTGCTGGCCGCGGTGGGCGTGCCGGCGCTGAACATCGCGTTGGACCTCGAGAATCCCGGGGCCCGGGGCTGGGCCCTGGCGCTCGGCGCCTCACTGCTGCCGCTGCTGGTGGGACAGGCCGCGTTGCGGTGGCGCAGTTCGGGCCCGCAGGGACGAGCGAGACTGCCGGGCGGATGACGATGCCGCGCCCCCGGCGCGGACGATCGGGGCCCGGAGCGGGCGTCGCGGTATCGTGCGCAGGCCCTGCGACGACGCCGGGCGGCTACGCCGTCGGGTCAGAACGGGATGTCGTCGTCGAATGTGTCAGCAGCAGGCTCTTCGCCGCGGCTGTAGCCGCCACTGCGCTCGGGCTGTGACTGCCGCGGTTCGCTGCGGGACTCGGTGCCGGCGCCGGCACCGCCCCGGCCACCGAGCATCTGCATCTCGCTGGCCTGCACCTCGGTCGTATAGCGGTCGCGGCCTTCCTTGTCCTGCCACTTTCGGGTGCGCAGCTTGCCCTCCAGGTAGACCTGCGAACCCTTGCGCAGGTATTCGGCAGCGATCTCCGCCAGCCGGTCGTACATCACGACACTGTGCCACTCGGTTTGCTCGCGCTGCTCGCCGGTCTGCTTGTCCTTCCAGCTGTCGGAAGTCGCAACGCGGAGGTTCGTGACGGCCTTCCCGCTGGGCATGTAGCGGGTCTCCGGGTCCTGTCCGAGGTTGCCGACCAGAATGACCTTGTTGATGCCGCGTGCCATGGAATCCACCCGCTGGAAATATCCCTGGATTCTACGGCAAGCCAGCGTGCCTGCGGAAACCCGGATAAGTGCCTGGTTCAGCTCGAAACGGCCTGACGTGACCGCGAAACCGCTGCTGCGAGCAGCCAGATCACCGCCATCGCTGCGGCGCCCCAGAACACGCCGGCCAGCCCGTAGCGGCCCAGCAGCACGCCGCCGAGCGCGCCGCCGAGGAAAGCGCCGAGGAACTGCGCCGTCGCGAAGATCCCCAGCGCCGCGCCGCGCTCGGCACCAGGGGCCAGCTGCGTAAGCAGCGCCGGCAGTCTGGCCTCGAGGTAGTTGAAGGCGGCGAAGAACACTGCCAGCGAGACGAGCACGGGCCAGAGCCGCGAATGCTCGAGCCCGAGCGCGGCCTGTGCGCAGCCCAGCATCACGATTGCCAGCGCGAACATCCCGGGTCCCGGCCGGCCGCGCTCCGTCTTCAGGACCATCGGCACCGTGCCGAGCAGCGAGGCGATGAACACGCCCAGGTACACCTTCCAGTGTGCCGGCGAAACGATGCCGAGCTCGCCCTCGAGCACCTGGGGCACGGACAGGAAAGTGGCGGTCATCACGAAATGCAGCGCAAGAATGCCGAAGTACAGCGGCCACAGCTCGCGCTGCCGGAGCATGTCCCACAGTCGCGAATAGCGCGCCGCGGAGCCTCGGTCCGCAATCACCGGCGCGGTGGGCACGGCAAGGTACAGCAGGGCCAGGCTGCCCGCCGCGAGCGCCAGCATCAGCATGAAGATACCCGGCACGCCGATCAGCGCGTCGAGCACCGGCCCTGCGACGAGCGCGACCACGAATGACAGCCCGATGCTGATGCCGATAAAGGCCATCGCCCGGGTTCTCACCTCGACACGCGTGAGATCGGCGAGCAGCGCAGTCACGGCCGCCGACACGGCCCCCGCTCCCTGGATGCTGCGCGCAGCGATCAGCGCCGCAAGGCTGTGCCCCAGCGCTCCGACCAGCGAGCCGAGCGCGTAGAGCAGCAGGCCGACGGTGATCACTGGTTTGCGGCCGAAGCGGTCCGACCAGCGGCCGAAAGGTATCTGCAGCAGGGCCTGGGTCAGGCCGTATGCCCCCATCGCGAGCCCCAGTTTCTCGGGCGAATAGTCGGGCAGGTCCCGGGCAT
>DATIRA010000396.1:0-11635 GCA_035470225.1 Steroidobacteraceae bacterium
TCGACCTCGAGCTGCGTGCAGAGCACGTGCTCGATCCCGAGGTAACGCGCGACCGGCTCGATCTGGTAACGCGTCGCGGAGGAGACCACGGCCAGCGTGTGCCCGCGCTCCCGGTGCGCCTTGACCAGTGCCTTGGCCTCCGGGTAGATGCGGCCCAGCAGGTGCTTGCGGAACACCTGCTCACCGAGCTCCTCGAAGCTCGCCTCCGAGACGCCCCGCAGCGCCATCGTCGTTCCGGCCAGCACGCCGGAGAAGCCGATGCGCCCCAGCTTGTAGTTGGTCATCGCCGCGAGGTTCGCGATCATCTCGCGCGGAGGCATCGTGCCGCTGCCGAGGCGTTCGCCGAGGAAGGCATAGACGGAGAAGCCGTCCAGCAGCGTGCGGTCCAGGTCGAACAGCGCCGCGACGCGGGCGCCGCGCCGCGACCTGCTCACGTGCCGGGTCAGTTCATCGAACATGCTCGACTCCCACCATTTGTCACGACCCGATGCGCTGCGGCATCGCGATGCGCTGATTTTCCGACAAACCGGCCAGCCGATCGACCTGCCCGACCAGCGCGGCCATCTCGGCGGCGAAGGCCTCCCGGCGCGCCCGAAGTCCGGCGGCGTCGCCGTCGAGCAACTGCCGATTGGACGCAAGCTGCAGCGCTGACTCGAAATACGCCTTGGAAGCGGATTCGATGCTGGTGACACGGCGCTGCAGCACGCGCTGCCGCGCCAGGGCGACGCACTGCTTGACGAACGTCTTCGGAAAGACCGGCCCGGTCGGTTCCTGCAGCAGCAGCGTGTCCGCGGCCACCCAGTAGGACTCCAGGAACGGACGCAGCGCGCCGGGCGCGAGCAGCGGATCCAGGTCGAGAACCAGATTGCGCACCGCCGTCGCGCCGGAGGCGAGCTCGAATCGCCAGCCAGGCCGGCGCAGCTCCAGCTCGCACTCCATGTGCGAGAGGAACAGTTCCTTCTCCTCGAAGAAGAACTCGAACTTGAGCAGGTCGCGCAAGCTCAGCGCACGGTCGCGCAGTGTCTCGAGCGGCGCGGGGCCCGGAGAATCCGCGACCTCCAGCAGCGCGAGCTCCATGATCGCGCTCGGCACCAGGAAGTGCACGAAGGTGTTGCGATAGTAGGCGGCGGCCATGCCCGCGTCGGGCGGCACGGCATAGACCGGCTCCAGGCCCTCCTCGTACACGGCGAGAATTCCGGTGTGCACGAGCTGTGACAACACGCGGTCCATGACCTCCTGCGAAGCCGTGTCGATGTCGGTCGTCGTGGGCAGGCCGAGCAGCCGGACGAAGCCGAGCAGCGCCCGCAGCTCGCGCACCAGTTCGCGGAACGTGAGCGCCCGGTGGCCGTGAGCCAGCAGCACGAACGTCACGAACGCGGACGCCGTCACCGGAGTGACGCTGTTCGCATCGACCGCGAGCTGGAAGGCCAGCTTCTGCAGCACGAGCTTGTCCACGCCGTGCCCGCCGGGCTGTCCGGCCAGGACCTCCGGCAGAGCGACGCCCTGGCCGAAGCGCACGTGGATGCGGCCGAACGGGTTCTTGAGCCCGCTGATGTACTTCATGAACCAGGAGGCAGACTCCGGCTTCTTGGCGATTCCCCTGGCCTCTGCCACGTAGTCGGACACCTCCGGCACCTGGTCGTACACGATCGACACGGGCATCAGCACCAGGTCCGTCGTCGCCGAGCGTGCGTACGAGTCCACCACATAGCTCAGCAATCCGTAGCGCGGCGGCATCAGCTTGCCGGTACGCGAGCGGGTTCCCTCCAGCGCCCAGAGCAGCGGAAAACGCTTCTCCGCCAGGTAGTCGATGTACTGTCGCAGCACGAGCTTGTAGACCGCGTCGTCCTTGAAGCTGCGGCGGATGAAAATCGCGCCGGAACGCCGGCCGAGCGTTCCGAGGCCCAGGAAGCTCATGTTGATGCCGCCGAACGTGTGCACCGGCGGCAGGTCGAGGTCGTAGAAGAGCGTGTAGAGCAGGAATCCGTCGAGGTGAGACTTGTGCGTCATCAGGTAGACGACGGGTCGCGTGCGAGCCAGCTCCCGCACCCGCTCCAGGTCCGTCGGCAGCATCTCGACCCGTGGGTCGAAGCCGCGCGTGTACAGGTAACGGCCGAACTCCGCCATCAGGTCGACGGCCAGCGCGCTGTGTACCGGCGCCATTTCGCGCAGGCACTCCCGTGCATCCTTCTCGACGCTCTCGAGCGGGCGATCCTGGTCCCGCGCCACCTCGGCGAGCGCCTGCCTGAACGACGGACGGGCGAGGATCTCCTGCTCGACCAGCCGCGGCATCTTGTATCGCGCGCCGCGCAGCTGCCGCTCCGCGCGTTCCAGCGCCAGCAGCGCCTGTCGGGTGACGAATGCGGCGAACTGCGCGGGAGATGCCTCGGCTTCGGGCTCGCCCGCGCGTGAATGGCGCTGCCGCAGCGCGCTGAGCGTGGCGCCCTCGGCGGCGATGGCGCGGACGCGGGAAGGGTCGCGCCGGGCGATCAGTCGCTGTCGCAGCGCACCTGGAGCGTGCGGGTCTCCGAGGATCAGTTCGCGCAGCCTTGCGCCGATCGTGCGTCGGCCCGGCCGTGGCAGCCAGAGCACTCGCAGCGGCACGAAGTGGACGGGCCTCCCCTCGGCGACGATGTCCTCGAGGCGCGAGGTGGCGCGCGAGGCGGCGCGTCCCCCATCGAAGCCGAGGCTGATGATCTCGTGGTCCGGGGCGTGCCCGGGCGGGCGGGTCGTCGCGAGCCAGTCGTCGATGATCCCCCGCTCGAGCGCAGTGCGGTCGTCGGCGAGGAACACCAGCCGGTGTGCCGGTGGCGCCTGCCACGGGTCGAACACGGATTCCCCCATCTGATGATCCTTGCGGCCTGCCAGTATCGCCGACGCCCGGACCGTCCAACCGGACGCGAACCGACCGTCGAAGGATATTACCTGCCGGGACCGCCTGCAGGCTCGGATCCGCCCGCGAAACTGACCAGCACCTGGCCGGGCGAGACCTGGTCGCCGACATTCACCTCGACGGTCTCGAGCTGCCCGTCCCGGGGCGAGAGCAGCTCGTGCTCCATCTTCATTGCCTCGAGCACGACCAGGCGCTCGCCCCTGCGCACTTGTGCGCCGGGTGTGACCGCGATATCCACGACCCTGCCGTTGATGTTCGCGCGCACCAGCGCGGCCGACGAGGCGGCATCTGCAGCGCTGCGCAGCGGATCGCGCCTGCGGCAGCGGAACTCGAAATCGCCGCCAGGCGTATGCAGCCAGAGCGTCGTGCCGCTCCAGGCGTAACGGAATGGGATCTCCTCGCCGTCGATCTCCGCCTGGCCGTCGCGACCCGGCGGAACGGTGCGCGCCCGTATCGTGAACTCGCGTTCTGCCAGCCTGAGCCGCGCGCTGCGCTGCTGCAGCAGCAGCCGCCCTTCGCGGGCTGTATCACCGGGGCCGGCGGCGGGCGCGGCGCCGGCGAGTTCCAGTCGCCAGCGTACCGGTGGTGCATCGCCACTGCTGAAATCACGCCACTCGTCAGGGACCGAGAGGGCTTCCGGTGAGCAGGCGACCGAGACCCAGCCGGACAGCGCCCACAGCCGCTCGTCCGGCACGCAGGCGCGCGAAGCCGTATCCGGGAAGCAGCGCTCGATGAAGGCCGTCGATACGTCCTCACCCCGCTGGAAGACTTCGTGGCGCAGTACGCGTGCCAGAAAAGCACGGTTCGTGGTCATTCCGAGCAGCGACGTGCGCTCCAGCGCGCGAGCCAGCCGGTCCAGTGCCTCGGCACGCGTGCTGCCGTGCGCGATGACCTTGGCCAGCATGGAGTCGTAGTAGGCGCTGACCTGCATGTCCGTCGCGATGGCGTGATCGCAGCGCGTGAGATCGTCGGGACGCCAATCGAGCACGCGGCCGCTGCGCGGCAGGAAGTCATCGGCAGGATCTTCGGCGCAGAGCCGCACTTCGATAGCATGCCCGGCGATCCGAAGGTCCCGCTGCGTGAGCGGCAGCCCCTCGCCACGCGCCACCTTCAGCTGCAGTTCGACTAGGTCGAGTCCGGTGACCATCTCCGTGACCGGATGCTCCACCTGCAGCCGCGTGTTCATCTCCATGAAATAGAAACGGCCGTCCCGATCCAGCAGGAACTCGACCGTACCGGCGCCGCGGTAACCGATTTCACGGGCGACCGCGGTAGCGGCCTCGCCCATGCGCTCGCGCAGCGCTGCATCGACGGCGGGCGAGGGGGACTCCTCGACGATCTTCTGATGCCTGCGCTGCACCGAGCAGTCCCGTTCACCGACGTGAATCACCTGCCCGTGCCCGTCGGCGAGGACCTGTATCTCGACGTGACGAGGCTCGACGACTGCACGCTCGAGAATCAGCCGGCCGTCGCCGAAGGCCTTCGCTGCTTCGGAGCATGCCGAGCGCAGCGCGGCCGGCAGTTGCTCCGCGCCCGCGACGCGGCGCATTCCCCGGCCGCCGCCACCGGCTGCCGCTTTCACCATCAGCGGGAAACCGATGCGCTCAGCTTCGCCGAGCAGCCGCGCCTCGTCCTGGTCCTCGCCGTCGTAGCCCGGAATCACCTCGATACCGGCCGCGGCCATGCGGCGGCGGGCGCGGGCCTTGTCGCCCATCGCCTCGATCGCCTCGGCCGGTGGTCCGACGAAGATCAGCCCTCGGGCTTCCACGGCGCTCGCGAAGCGGGCGTTCTCCGACAGGAAGCCGTAGCCCGGATGAATCGCCTGGGCGTGACTCTTGCGTGCCGCGGCGAGGATCTTCTCGATGTCGAGGTAGGACTCGGCCGGCGTGCGTCCACCGATGTTCACGTGCTCGTCGCAGGCCCGCACATGCGGTGCATCGAGGTCCTCGTCCGAGCAGACCGCGATCGTCGTGATGCCCATGCGGCGCGCGGTCCGTGCAACACGCACGGCGATCTCGCCTCGATTGGCGATCAGCAGCCGGTTCAGCATGATCAGTCGAACTCCGGCAGTTCGGGCGCGGCGATTCGCCAGGTCGGTGTGCGGCGCTCGCGCACGGCCGCGATGCCCTCCCGGGCCGAGCCATTGCGCAGCAGGTGGGCGAACTCGCGGGCCGCTGCGTCCAGAGATTCCGCAAGCCCGGCCTGGATGCTGCGGTCCACGATGCGCTTCGTGGCGTGCAGCGCACCCGGCTCGGCGAGAGCGAGTTGCGCGAGCGCGCGGTTCACTGCGGTACGGAGTTGTGGCGCTGCGCTGACCTGGTCGGCGAGTCCCAGTTCGAAGGCCCCGCCAGCGTCGAGCCGCTCACCGCTCAGCATCAGCCAGCGCGCGCGCGTCGCGCCTATCCGGCGCACGACGAATGGCGCGATCTGCGCAGGAGCGACGCCAAGCGTCACCTCCGGCATCGCGAAGGCTGCGTCCTCGGCGGCCAGCACGTGGTCGCAGGCCGCAGCGAGCCCGCAGCCGCCACCCAT
Organism: Steroidobacteraceae bacterium; assembly: GCA_035470225.1. GTDB lineage: Bacteria > Pseudomonadota > Gammaproteobacteria > Steroidobacterales > Steroidobacteraceae > DATIRA01. The sequence continues at coordinate 5,426 of DATIRA010000396.1, forward strand.
GGCCGCGCCGCGCACGACCGCCAGCGTCGGTACCGGAAGCGCTACGAGTTTCTCGAGCATCGAGCCGAAGGCCCGGTTGTAGCGCGCGATCGAGTCCTCGCCGGCATCGGTGTCGGCATCGGCAGACATCAGGCGCAGGAAGCCGTCGAAGTCCGCGCCGGCCGAGAAATTTCCGCCTGCACCCCAGAGCAGCAGCGCACGCGCCTCGGAGTCGGCCGCGACCGTGTCGAACAGTTCCGCGAGACCCTGCACGCTCTGGTCGGACAGTGCATTACGCTTCGCCGGGCGGTTGAGCCTCGCGAACCAGAAGCCCTGCTCGCGCCGCACTTCCAATGCGGTCCCGGTCGTCGCTTCTGTATTCATGTCGGTCGAGCCTCAACCACGGGGCAGCGTGCCCATCAGCTTGCTGATTATGCCGAGCATCACCTCGTCCGCGCCGCCGCCGATCGAGGCGAGCCGGCCGTCGCGGAACAGCCGCGACACCGGGTTCTCCCAGGTGTAGCCCATCCCGCCCCAATACTGCAGGCACTTGTCCGGCACTTCCCGCGAGAGGCGCCCGGCCTTCAGTTTCGCCATCGAGGCGAGCTGGGTGACGTCCTGGCCCCCGACGTACAGTTCCGTCGCCCGGTACACGAGCGCGCGCAGCGCCTCTATCTCGGTCGCGAGCTCCGCCAGCGTGAAATGCACGACCTGGTTGTCGAGCACCGCGCGCCCGAACGCGCGCCGGTTGCGCGTGTACTCGATCGTCTCGGTCACGGCGTTCTCGAGCCCCTGGATCGCGTTGGCCGCTCCCCAGAGCCGCTCCTCCTGGAACTGCAGCATCTGATAGCCGAACCCCTTGCCTTCCTCGCCGATCCGGTAGCGCTGCGGTACGCGCACCTCGTCGAAGAAGATCTGCGCCGTGTCCGACGAGTTCATGCCGATCTTGTGCAGCTTCCTGGCAACTTCGACGCCGCGGGTCTTCATCGGCACGATGATCAGGGACTTGTTCCGGTGCGGCGCGTCGTCGGACGTGTTGGCGAGACAGCACATCCAGTCCGCCTGCGTGCCGTTCGTGATCCACAGCTTTCCGCCACTGATCAGGTAGTCGTCGCCGTCCTTGCGAGCGGTCGTGCGTATGGCCGCGACGTCGGAGCCCGCCGCCGGCTCCGAAACACCCACGCAGGCCACCTGCTCGCCGGTGATGGCGGGCGCGAGAAACTCGCTACGCAGCTCGTCGGAACCGAAGCGCGCGAGCGCCGGCGTCGCCATGTCGGTCTGCACGCCGATGGCCATCGGCACGCCGCCGCAGCGCGTGTTGCCCAGCGCCTCGGCCATCACCACCGAGTAGCTGTAGTCGAGCCCCGCGCCGCCGAATTCGACCGGCTTGGTCAGCCCCAGCAGTCCGAGTTCACCGAGCTTCGCGAACACTTCCCTGGCCGGGAAGATCCCCGCCGACTCCCATTCGTCGACATGCGGGTTCAGTTCCTGCTCGACGAAGCGCTCGACGGTCCGGCGCAATTCCAGGTGTTCGTCACTGAGCTGCATGAGGTTGACTCCGTCGGTCAGGGCCGGGCGACGCCGAAGCTGCTCGGTTGCAGTCGCACGCGTTCCGTGCGTCGGCACAGGTCCAGCACGTAGGCGAGCACGCGGCGCGTGTCGCGAGGGTCGATCACGCCGTCGTCGAGCATCCGGCCCGAGGTATAGAAGGCTGAGGTCTGTCGCTCGAAGGTCTCGACGATCTTCGCGCGCATGCCGTCGATCTGGGCGCGATCGGGTTCCAGCCCGCGCGCGCGCGCGGATTCCTCCATGACGATGGCCATCGTGGTCGCCGCCTGCTCGGCGCCCATCACCGCGGTGCGGGAGTTCGGCCAGGCGAACAGGAAGCGCGGCGCGAAGCCGCGGCCGCACATGCCGTAGTTGCCGGCACCGAACGAGGCGCCGCAATGAATCGTCACCTGCGGCACGGTCGCGTTGGCCACGGCCTGGATCATCTTGGCGCCGTGCTTGATCATACCGCCACGTTCGGAGGCGGTGCCGACGATGTAGCCGGTCGTGTTCTGCAGATAGATGATCGGCAATTCGCTCTGGCAGCAGGCCTGTATGAAATGCGTGGCCTTGACTGCTCCGTCCGGGTCGAGCGGGCCGTTGTTCGTAACGATGCCCACCTGCATGCCGTGGATCGCCGCGTGCAGGCAGATCGTGGCGGGACCATAGCCAGGCTTGAATTCCATCAGGTCCGAGGCGTCCACGATCCGCGCCGCGATCTCCCTCATGTCCACCGGCTTGCGGCTGTCGCGCGGCATCAGAGCGAGCAGTTCCTCTGCCGGATAAAACGGCGGCGACCCTGAGGGTAGCGGCGCCTCGAAGCGCTGCCAGCCGATGCGTGCCACCAGGTCGCGCAGGATGCGAATCCCGTCGGCGTCGTCTTCCGCCAGGTACTCAGCCAGTCCGGACACTGTCGCGTGCATCAGCGCGCCGCCGAGCTCTTCCTCGCTCGCGACCTCGCCGGTTGCGGCCTTCAGCAGCGGCGGTCCGGCGAGGAAGGCACGGGCGCGGTCGCGAACCATCACGACGTAGTCGGACAGCCCGGGCATGTAGGCGCCGCCCGCGGTAGAGCTGCCATGCACCAGCGTCAGCACCGGGATGCCAGCGGCGGAGAGCTGCGCGAGCCTGCAGAAGTGCGAGCCGCCACGGATGAAGTCCTCGACGCGGTAGCGAAGCAGGTTCGCGCCGGCCGACTCGACCAGGTGCAGGAAGGGCAGTCGGTTCTCGAGCGCGACGGCCTGCGCCCGCTGGAATTTCTCGAGACCCATCGGCTGCAGCGCCCCGGCCTCGATCCCGGAGTCATCCACGACGATCATGCAACGCGTGCCGCTTACGCTGCCGATGCCGGCGATGCAGCCGCCGCCCGGTACGGAGCGTGCGGGGTCGGGCACGTCCAGCAGGAAACCGGCCAGCGGCGAGAGCTCCAGGAACGGCGCGCCGGCGTCCAGCAGCAATCCCAGTCGCTCGCGTGGCAGCAGCTGGCCGCGCTTCGCGAAGCGCGGGCCGGACTTCGCGGAGGTCGCAGCAGTGCGCTGCCTCAGCGCCGCGAGTTCTGCGACCAGCGCGAGCATGTGCTCGCGGTTCTCCGCCAGGCCGGGCGAGGAAGCGTTCAGCGAGGAGAGGAAGGCCGGCATGGGCGGATGATAAAGCAAGCGCTTGCTTGATAACAGTGCCGCGCGTAGCATCCGGGCCGTGCAGCAGCTGCCACTCAACCCGGCCTGGTACCGTCCGGACCACGACGATTTCCGCGAGACGGTGCGCCGCTTCGTCGCCCGCGAGCTCGCGCCGAATGTCGCGACCTGGGACGAGGCGGGCACGTTCCCGCGGGAGCTCTACGTCAGGGCCGCCGAAACAGGCCTGTTCGGCCTCGGGTTTCCGGCCGAGTACGGCGGGATCGAAGGTACGGACATGTTCCACAGGCTGATCGCGAGTCTCGAGCTCGCCCAGTGCGGCTCGGGCGGGCTCGTTGCCTCGCTGATGTCGCACACGATCGGCGCGCCGCCGATCGCCGCGCTCGGCAGCCCGGAGCTGAAGTCGCGAGTCCTGCCGCAGATACTGAGCGGCGGAAGAATCTCTGCGCTTGCGGTTACCGAGCCGTCCGGGGGCTCCGATGTCGCCGCGCTCAGGACCACCGCCAGGCGTGATGGCGACCACTGGGTCGTGAACGGCGAGAAGACCTTCATCACCTCCGGGATGCGTGCCGACTACCTGACGGTCGCGGTTCGCACGGACCCGGACGCGCGGGGGCCGCGCGGTCTGTCGGTGCTGCTCATCGAGGGCGATGCGCCGGGGCTCGCGCGATCGCTGCTCACGAAGATGGGCTGGTGGGCCTCGGACACGGCACATCTCACGTTCAGCGACTGCCGCGTCCCGGCGGCCAACCTGCTCGGCACCGAGGGCGGCGGTTTCGCCGCCGTGATGTGGAACTTCAATGCTGAGCGCTTCTCGCTCGCGGCGAGTGCGCTCGGCTTCGCGTGGGTCTGCTACCAGGAGGCACTGGGCTGGGCCCGGGAGCGAAAGACCTTCGGCCTGCGCCTGGCCGATCACCAGGTGATCCGGCACCGCCTGATCGACATGCGGACGCGCATCGAGGCGACGCGCGCGATGCTCGAGGATACCGCGGCGCGCATGAACCACCGGCCGATACCGGATGCCGGACTCGTCGCCTCGATCTGCATGCTGAAGAACGCCGCGACGCGCACGATGCAGTATTGCGCGGACGCCGCGGTGCAGATCGAAGGCGGCATGGGTTACATGCGCGGCACGCAGGCCGAGCGCATCTACCGGGAGGTGAAGGTCAACATGATCGGCGGCGGTGCCGAGGAGATCATGAAGGACCTCGCCGCGAGACAGCTGGAGCTGTGAGCGCTCGCCGGGCGAAGTCGCCTCGCAAGCCGACGCGCCGGGCCGGCCGCGGGTCCCCGGACCAGGTGGACGACGGCCGGCGAGGGCAGCTGCTGCGTGAATCGGCACGACTGTTCCGCGAGAAGGGCTTCGACGCGACGTCGGTCCGCGACATCGCCGCGGCGACCGGGCTGCAGTCCGGCAGCTGGGTGTACCACTTCCCGACCAAGCAGGACATCCTGGCGGCGGTCATGGAGGAGGGACTTTCACGGGCGCTTGCCGACATCGAGGCGATCGGGCTCGGCGAGTTGCCGGCGCGCGAGAAATTCGCGGCGCTGGTCCGTGCGCACCTCGGCACGATCCTGGGTCCGGGGCAGGACTTCATCCCGGTGTTGCTCTACGACTGGCGCTCGCTCGCGCCCTCGGCACGGCCCAGGGTCATCGCGCTGCAGAAGCGCTACGAGCAGACCTGGGATGCGGTGATCGCGGAACTGCAGGCCAGCGGCGATTGGGCGCAACCGACCCCGGTGGACCGGCTGCTGATGTTCGGTGCGCTGAACTGGATTGCCACCTGGTACCGGCCGCGAGGCGCGCTCGGGCTCGACGCGCTCGCGGCCGAATGCGTGCGCTTCCTGCTCAGGACCCCGCGCCCAGCCGGGCGGGGACGAACTGCTGCATCACGGCTTCCTCGAGCAGCTCGGGCGGGAGCAGGCCCTGGTCGATGACGAAGTCGTGGTAGGCGCGCTCGTCGAAGCGCTTGCCCAGCGCCATCTCGACCTTGCCGCGCAGGCTGAGTTGCTTCTCGTAGCCATAGAAATACGCGGTGGCCTGGCCCGGCGCGTCGAAGCTGTACCGGTCCACCTCCTGCTTGGCCATCGGCTCGGAAAGGCCCACCTCGTTCATCAGGAACGACTGCACCGCAGCGGGCTCGATCATCCCCAGGTTCACCATCGGGTCGAGGAACGCCCGCGCCGCGCGCATCAGGCGCATCTGCAGCGTGCCGAGCTGGCCTTCCACCGGCAGGAAGCGCTTGACGAAACTCTCGGCGTAGAGTGCCCAACCTTCCACGTTCGCACTGTTGAACGCGAAGATGACCCGCGGGATCGAGACCCCATTCTCGACCATCTTGGCAAACTGCAGCTCGTGCCCCGGCCGCGCCTCGTGCGCGGTGAGCGTCCATGTGATCGCGTCGTAGGTGAAGTCGTCCATCTTGGTCCCGGGCGGCGCGTTCGGGTTCTCTAGCGGCAGCACGAACTCCGCCGGCTCACCGGTGTTGCCGATCAGCCGGGGCGGGCTCAGGTGCGGCGCGGGCGTGGCGGCGGATTCGGCCTCGGTCGCGAGCCGGATCACCGCGTCGCGATCCGGCAGCGTGATCAGGTTCTCGCGCCGGATGATGTCTTCGATCGATTTGAGTCTCGCGCGGTAGGTCGCGAGCAGCTCGTCGTTGGCGATCCCGTCCTTCTTCAGCGCCTTGAGCACGTCACGGTAGTCGCTCGACGGCAGCTTGCGCTCGGCGGCGATGAGCCGGGAGAGCGCCTGCATTTCGTCGCGGGTCTGCACGAAGCCGACCAGCGCGCGATCGATCAGTTCCCGTGGGTCGGCCTTGACGCCGAAGTTGCGCAGGTTGTCGGCGTAGATCTCGGCCGGCAGCCTGTTGGTCTGCCTCGCCCGCGGCATGATCTCGGCCTTGACCCAGGCCGCGTGCTGCTCGAGCTGCTTCTCGAGCAATGCGAGGTCCTGCTGCCAGCCCTCGAGGCCGCTCTTCTCGAGCAGGTCACGGATGCCCGCGACGTACCGCGGCTGGTTCGCCAGGTCCTGCTCGACCTCGACCGTCCAAGG
>DATIRA010000397.1:0-8633 GCA_035470225.1 Steroidobacteraceae bacterium
GGATCGTATTCGATGGCACGCCGCAGGACCTCGCCCGACGCGGACGTACGCTGACCGCGGACTACCTCGCCGGGCGCAGCGACGCGGTCACGGCCGCGGGCCGCAGGGGCCCGCCCGCCGCCGATACACCGTGGCTGCGGATCGAGGGGGCCGCCGAGCACAACCTGCGGGAGATCGACGTCGGGATTCCGCTGCAGCGGCTGGTCTGCGTGACCGGTGTCTCGGGTTCGGGGAAATCCACGCTGGTGCAGGACGTGCTGCATCCGGCGCTGCTCCGGGCGCAGGGCCGGCCGACCGAGAGCCCGGGCGCGCATCGCGCGCTGCGCGGTGCCGAGCACGTCGGCGAAGTCGTGCTGGTCGACCAGGCGCCGATCGGCCGCACCACGCGCTCGAATCCCGCGAGCTATGTGGGCATCTTCGACCTGGTCCGCAAGCGTTTCGCCGCCGAGCCGGTTGCGCTCGAGCGCGGCTATACCGCGGGCACGTTCAGCTTCAACTCGGGCAACGGTCGCTGCCCGAGCTGCAGCGGCAACGGTTTCGAGCACGTCGAGATGCAGTTCCTCTCCGACGTGTACCTGCGTTGCCCCGACTGCGACGGGCGCCGGTACAGGCCTGAAATACTAGAGGTCAAGCTCAGGCGGGGCCGCGGCGCGGGCCGGAGCATCGCCGACGTGCTGGAGATGACGGTGTCGGAAGCGGCGGAGTTCTTCGCCGCGGACCGGGAGGTCCTCGACCGGCTGGAGCCGCTGGTCGCGGTAGGGCTCGATTACCTGCGGCTCGGCCAGCCCGTGCCCACGCTGTCGGGCGGAGAGGCACAGCGGCTGACGCTCGCGGGCCAGCTTGCCGGTGCAGGCAGCAGGACGCGGGGCGCGCGCCGGCCGAAAGGCGCGGGCAGCGGGAAGACCGGACCCGGGACGGCCGGCAAGCTGTTCCTGATGGATGAGCCGACGACCGGGCTGCACTTCGAGGATGTCGCGAAGCTGCTGGCGGCTTTCCGGCGCCTGCTCGAAGCGGGTCACTCGCTGGTCGTGATCGAGCACAACCTCGACGTGATCCGCGCCGCCGACTGGATCCTCGATCTCGGACCAGAGGGTGGCGAGTCGGGCGGTCAACTCGTCGTGGCCGGGACCCCGGAGCAGGTGAGCAGTCACGCAGGCTCGCATACCGGGCGCGCGCTTAAGGACTACCAGCGGCAGAGGACGGCGCCGGGCGGGAGCCGGGACCGGGCGCCGCGACCGCGGCGGCCGACGCGCGTGCGCGATTCCGCCACCGGCAGCGCGATCGTCGTGCACAAGGCGCGCGAGCACAACCTGCACGACGTGGACGTCACGATTCCGCGTCGCGGCATGACTGTCGTCACGGGCGTGTCCGGCTCCGGGAAATCGACGCTCGCCTTCGACATCGTGTTCGCCGAGGGCCAGCGGCGCTACCTCGAGTCGCTGAACGCGTATGCGCGGCAGTTCGTGCAACCGGCCTCGCGACCGGACGTCGACGCGATTTTCGGCATACCGCCGACCGTCGCCATCGAGCAGCGCACCAGCCGCGGCGGACGCAAGAGCACGGTGGGCACGCTGACCGAGCTGCATCACTTCCTGCGGCTCCTGTACGTGAAGCTCGGCACGCAGCACTGCCCGGACTGTCGCGCGGCGATCCGGCCGCAGAGCGCCGAGGCGATCCTCGCCCGGATCATCAGCGAGCGCCGGGGGCGGCGGATCGAGCTGCTGGCCCCGCTCGTGGTCGCGCGCAAGGGCTACTACACCGATCTCGCCAAATGGGCTGCCGCCAGGGGCTACACGGAACTGCGTGTGGATGGCCAGAGGGTGCCCACCGACCCCTGGCCGCGACTCGAGCGATTTCGCGAGCACACGATCGAATTGCCGCTGGGCACGGTCCGCGTTCAGCCTGAGACCGAGGGCGAATTGCGCGAACTGTTGCAGTCGGCGCTCGACTACGGCAAGGGCGTCGCGCAGGTGCTCGAGCGCGGCCGGACCCGCGTTTACTCGACGCGTCGCGCCTGTCCGTCCTGCGGCACCAGCTTCGCCGAGCCGGACCCGCGTCTGTTCTCGTACAACTCGAAGCACGGCTGGTGCGAGAGCTGTTACGGCACCGGGCTCGCGATCGACGGGTTCGACGAGGCGCAGAGCGGCGAGGAGATCTGGTGGAACGAGTGGTACGAGGGCAGCGCCTCCGGCTGTCCCGACTGCGAAGGCCGCCGGCTGAACCCGGTTGCGTTGAACGTGCTGTTCCGTCGCCGTTCGATCGCCGACATCGCTGCGCTGCCGGTTGACGCTGCCGAGCGCTTCTTCGCGGGCCTTTCCCTCGACGGGCGCGAGCAGGAGATCGCGCGCGACATACTCGCCGAGATCCGCTCTCGCCTCCACTTTCTGCAGCAGGTCGGTCTCGGCTACATCGCGCTCGACCGCGCCGCGCCGACCTTGTCCGGCGGTGAGGCGCAGCGCATCCGTCTCGCCGCGCAGCTCGGCTCCAACCTGCAGGGCGTCTGCTACGTGCTCGACGAGCCGACCATCGGCCTGCATCCGCGGGACAATGCGGTGCTGCTCGAGACGCTCGGGCGACTGGCAAGGAAGGGCAACACGCTGCTGGTCGTCGAGCACGACGAGGAGACGATCCGCCGCGCAGATCACCTGATCGATCTCGGGCCCGGCGCCGGCAGCCGTGGCGGCCGGGTCGTGGGGCAGGGCAGCGTCGAGGACCTGCTTGCCGCCCCGGACTCCACGACAGGGCGATTCCTGTCCGAACCGCTGCACCATCCGCTGCGCGCGCGGCGTCCCGTCCGACCGCGCGACCCCGCACTCGGCGTCCGTGCCGGCGACCTGCACAACCTCCGCAAGGTCGATGCCCGCTTCCCGCTGGCCCGGCTGACGGTCGTCACCGGGGTCTCCGGCTCGGGCAAGTCCACGCTCGCCCGCGAGGTGCTGCTGAACAACCTCGTTGCGCGCGTCAAGGCACCGCGCGGCAGGCGGCGGCCGCTGCGCTGGCTGGGCTGCGAGTCGATCGACGGCTGGGAGCAGGTCACCCGCGTGCTGGAGGTGGACCAAACTCCGATCGGAAAGACGCCGCGCTCCTGTCCGGCGACCTACGTCGGTTTCTGGGACGACATCCGTCGACTGTATGCAGGGACGACCGAGGCTCGTCTGCGAGGCTGGTCGGCCGGACGTTTCTCGTTCAATACACCCGGGGGGCGCTGCACCAGCTGCGAGGGACAGGGCCTGCAGACGATCGAGATGAGCTTTCTTCCCGACGTCAAGGTCACCTGCGATGCATGCGGGGGGCGGCGATTCGACGCGGAGACGCTCGCGGTCCAGTACCGCGGACGCAGCATCGGCGACGTGCTCGCGATGAGCGTGGACGAGGCGTTGGACTTCTTCGCGGCGCATTCGAGGATCCACCATGCGCTCGCGCTGCTGCAGGACGTAGGACTCGGCTACCTGACGCTCGGTCAGCAGAGCCCGACGCTGTCCGGCGGAGAGGCGCAGCGGATCAAGCTCGTGACCGAGCTGGCACGGCTCGCTCCGCGGGGCGCGGCGACCAGGCGCGGCGCGGAGGCGAGCGCCGGCCAGGCCAGCGGCGCGCTGTACGTGCTCGATGAACCGACTGTCGGCCTGCACATGGCGGACGTAGAGAAGCTGCTCCGCGTGCTGCACCGGCTGGTCGATGCCGGTCACACGGTGGTGGTCATCGAGCACAACCTGGACGTGATCGCGGAAGCCGACTGGATCGTGGACCTCGGGCCGGAAGGTGGTGACGGCGGCGGCCGGGTCGTTGCGCAGGCCTCACCGGAGCGGCTCGCGGGCCGCGCCAGGCGATCGCATACGGCCGCTGTGCTGGCCAGTTTCCTCGAGGACCGCGGACGGCGTCCTGCCGCGGTGCGGAAAGGCGCCCGACGCAGGGCGTCTTCAACGAGGGACGGATGAAGACGCGCCACGGTCACCAAGGTAGCGGACGGACAGCGCGCGATACAGCGGTTCGCGACAGACCAGTCCGCTGGTCCCACGACCGAGCAGCACGGCGCCCATCAGGGGCAGCATCAATTCACGGTTGCCGGTCATTTCGGTGACGATCACGAGCGCCGTGAGCGGCGCCTGAACGACTCCGGCGAAATATGCCGCGGTCGTCAGCAGCACGACGGCTCCGGCGGGCGCCACGGTCAGCAAGGGACTGAGCTCACCGCCGATTCCGGCCCCCACCGCCAGCGAAGGCGCGAAGATGCCGCCGGGCACGCCGCTCGCGTAGGAGACGAGCGTCGCGACTGCCTTGAGCAAGGCGTATCCCGCCACCGGCGTGTTCTCCTCCTGCAACAGCCCGCGCGCTTCCTCGTAACCAGTGCCAAAGGTCGCGCCTGCACTCAGCCATCCGAGCACTGCGAGGACCAGCCCGCAGGCAGCGGCGAACAGCACCGGTCGATCCGAACGGAAGCGACCTAGCCGGCCGGGCGGCGTCAGTGCCCAGGCCACGACCACCCGGGCGAACAATCCTCCGGCCAGGCCCCCGATCACGCCGCACACTGGAACCGCGAGCCACGCCCTGGGCTCGCGGAGCGCGGCGCTGGTCACGCCGAAATAGGTGTAGTCGCCCACCAGAGCAATGGAGGTGACGCCGGCAATGATCACTGCAGTCAGGATCGTGCCATTGGTGCGTTCCTCGAAAGACCTCGCCAGCTCCTCGATTGCGAACACGACCCCGGCCAGCGGAGTATTGAAAGCCGCTGCGATTCCGGCCGCGCCGCCCGCCAGGATCAGGCCGCGGTCCAGGTCGGCCGCAGGAAAGCGGGCAAAACGACCGAGCGCATGCATGATCGAGGCCCCCACCTGCACGGTCGGGCCCTCGCGTCCGACCGAGGCCCCGCTCGCCAGCGCCAGTATGGTCAAGGTCATCTTGCCTGCGGCAAGCCGCAGGGACAGCAGCTTGGTCCGAGCCTGCGGCTCGGGCAACGACAGCGCCGCAATGACCTGCGGTATGCCGCTGCCCTCGGAGCCCTTGAACACAGTTCTCGCCAGCCATGCCGCGCAGGCGAGCCCGAGCGGAGCGGCGAGGAACGGCCACCATGGCAGTGACTGCGTCAGTTGAAAGAATGCCTGCGTCACACGGTCGCTGCCGAGCGCAAAGAGCACAGCCGCGGCGCCGGTGGCAACCGCACCGCCCCAGAACAGGATCCGTCGGCGCCACGGCGTCGGCGCCACCAGGCGCGTGAGACGTCGGCGGCTGATCATCGGGTCGATTCTAGCGCCCCGGCCCGGCTGCGGCCGCGGTCACGCCTGCAGCAGGTAGGCACGTCGCACCTCCTCGGCTATGAGTCCGATGCCCTCGCGCACTACGGTGGGCTCCTGCGCGTAGCTCACGCGCAGGCACTCGTCGCGGTGCGGCCACCCCAGCTCGGCACCCGGGAAGAAGTGATGCCCCGACAGCACGAACACGCCGCGTTCCTTCAGGCGACGGTACAGCTCCGAGCTCGGGATCGGCAGCCCCTCGAGCCACAGCCACAGGAAGAACGCGCCCTCGGGCCGGTGTATCCGGAACGCGGTGCCGTCCAGCGAGTCGGCCAGCCACGCCAGGGCCTCTCGTAGCCGGGCTTCGTAGAAGGGCCGGATTACGCGGGCGGAGAGTGCCGAGAGCTCGCCGCTCGCCAGCAGCCTGCCGGCGAGCGCGGCACCCGCGTTGTTCGGCGACAGCGAGAGCACGGCCGTCATCGCCGCCAGCGCCTCGACGATCTCAGGACGCGCGACCACGATGCCGGTCCTCAGCCCCGGCAATCCCAGCTTGGAAAGGCTCAGGCAGAGGATGACATTGTCGTTCCAGATCGGCGTCGCCTCGACGAACTCGATGCCGGGGAACGGGGGACCGTAGGCCGCGTCGACGATCAGCGGAATCCCGTGCTCGCGGGCCAGGCGGTCGAGCTGCCGCAGCTCGGCGTCGGTAAGCACGTTGCCGGTCGGGTTCGTCGGCCGTGATACGCAGACCGCCGCGACGTCCTCGGTGACGTCCAGGGCGTCGAAGTCGACGCGGTACTTGAAGAAAGGCGGCTCCTGCAGCTCGATGGCAGGGCGCGTGGCGATGAACAGGTCGTCGTCCAGTCCGAGATCGAGGTATCCCACGTACTCCGGCGTCATCGGCAGCAGGATGCGCCGCGGGCCGCGCGGGCCGCGGCCGGCGAGCAGGTTGAACAGCAGGAAGAAGGCCGTCTGGCTGCCGGCCGTCAGCGCGATGTTTCGCTCGCTGAGCTGCCAGCCGTAGTTGCTGCGCAGGTGCGCCGCGACGGTTGCGCGGAACTCCGGATCGCCCTCGGGTGGCGCGTATCGACCGGCCATGCGGGCGAAGGCATCTGGATCCCGGGCGATACCGGCGAGTTCGGCGCGATAGATCGCCTCGACCTCCGGTATCCGCGCGGGATTCCCGCCGCCGAGCATCTGGATCGGGCCCGTCGCGGTCAGTGCGGATCCGAGGTCGGCCATCAGTTCCAGCGCTCCGGTACGGCGCGTGAATCGCCGACCGAACGTCGAGAACTCCGGGCACTTGCTGGTCATCGGTCCACCTCGGGGCCTGCGTTAGAGTACGCGAGTGAGCATCTTACGCAGTCGGACCCGGGCGGTGGACCGCCTGCAGGCGGTGTCGTTCGACCTGGACGACACGCTCTGGGACATCGCCCCGGTGATCAGCGGCGCGGAACACGCGATGTACGGCTTCCTGCAGCAGAACTACCCTCGGGTCACGCGGCGCCACTCGCTCGAGTCGATGCGGGATTGCCGTGCGCGGATCGCGCTCGATCGTCCCGAGATGCGCCACGACTTCACCTGGCTGCGGCTCGAGGCGCTGCGGAGGCACGCGAGCGAGGCAGGTTACCCCGAGAGCATGGCCGAGGACGCGTTCGAGATCTTCTTCGCGGCGCGCAACGAGGTGCGGCTGCACGAGGATGTCGTGCCGGCGCTCGAGTGGCTCAGCTCGCGCGGGCTACGGCTGTTCGTGATCACCAACGGCAACGCCGACCTCGCGCGCATCGGCATCGCGAAGTACTTCGAGCGGGTCGTGCATGCGCGCGTCGCCGGCGCGCTGAAGCCGGACGTGGCCATATTCAGCGGACTGCTGGCCGCGGTCGGGCTGGATCCACCGGCGATCGCCCACGTCGGCGATGATCCTCACGCCGACATGCGCGGAGCGAGGGCGGCGGGCATGCGGACAGTCTGGCTGAATCGCCGCGGCGCGCGCTGGCCGGCGGACGAGTCCGATCCCGATCACGTGATCGGTTCGCTCTCCGAGCTCGCCGGACTGCCGTCCTTCGCCTGACGCGCAGAGCGTTCGATAGCGTGGACGGCGTCACGCAACAGTGCTTGATGCGCGCGGCCGGCTTCGCTAGTTTTCGGCCCATGGCTACCACAGGCCGGCAGACACGGCACCGACGCGAGTGCGACCGGGCCAGCAGCCCCGTCCCTCGCCCGCGCTCGGCACCGCAGGTGACGAAGCGTTGATCTGCGTCGTCGCTCCAAGACACCTCTCGAGCGACGACAAACCCTCCATTCAGCCGGACGCGTATCAGCAGACGCTGGCCGCGGCTGCCAGAGCGCCCGCTGTTCGAACCGGCGGATCGAGGCGGAGACTGCACCGACACGAGGTAGAACCATGAGCGAGAAGACCGGTACCGCGACCGAGATCGATTTCCGGAATCTCAGGGAGTTCTTCCGGGATTCCGTGCACCAGGCGCTTCGAAACCAGGATGTCGAAGTCGAGGAGCATACGGAGCACTACGTCGTGAACCTGCTGACGATGTTCGCCCGCTCGGAAGCGTTGTTCGAGCGCACGTCCGAGCGCGTGCAGCTCAAGCCACTCGCGCTGATGCTGGCCGATGCCGTCGAAGCGCCGTCGGCGGACCAGCGCGAGCGGGTCCTGCAGCGGCTCGGGGACGTTTCGCTGTTCACGGCCGGGTTCTTCGCGCAGGGCTTCGCACGGCGGCTGGTGGACGTGGACTATCACATCGCGATGGGAGGACGTGCCTACGGCACTCTGGCGAACTCGGCGCCGAGGGGCGCCAGGGGTCGCGCGCTCGCCGGAGTGTTCGCCGAGCTCGCTGCGAAGTTCCAGCGCTTCGTCGACGCGCTGAACGAAGTGAGCGAGATGTCGTGCCGGCACAGCGACCGAGACGTGCTGCGTCTCTACGAGATCTGGTTGAAGACCGGCAGCCGGCGAGCCTACGGCCTGCTGAGGCAGCTCGGCGTCGACGCGACCGTCGTGCCTGCCGCGTCCGGGCTGAACTGACAGGCGCACGGCATGCTGCTGCGCGAACTGCAGTCGTTGCTGGCCCGGCTCTACGACGCGCCGGCCGAGTTCGACGTCTACGACTTCCTGGTCACCGACGCCGCGCAGGCCGCGCTGCTGCAGGGTCTGGCCGGGCAGCCGCCGACCGACGAGCAGCTGCTGCTGGCGGAGAGCGAGGACGGCCTCGAGCTAAGCCTGTACCTCGACGCCGCGGTGCTCGAGCGGCTGGTGGCGCGGTGCCCGCTGCGCTCGCTCTGCGAGGAGAACATCGCCGACTACTGCACGGCGCTGGAGGGCGTGAGCCATTTCCACTACCTCGTCTGGAGCCTGCGGCGCGAGCGCAGCGTGTCACTGCTCGAGCTGGAGCT
>DATIRA010000398.1:0-3346 GCA_035470225.1 Steroidobacteraceae bacterium
GATCGTCGTGCTGCCGCTCGCCGGTTTCCTGCTGAACGGACTGCTCGGGCCACGCCTCGGCCGTCCGTTCGTCTCAGCGGTCGGCTGCGGGCTGCCGATACTCGCCTTCCTGGCCACGGTACGCGCGTTCCTGCAGCTGAAGGCCGGCGGCGGCGACGTCCCGCTGGTCGAGACCGCCTATACCTGGGCGACCGTCGGTGACTTCAGGTTCGACATCGCCTTCTACTTCGACCGACTGAGCGCGGTGATGACGCTGATCGTCACCGGCGTCGGCTCGCTGATCCATGTGTATTCGACCGGCTACATGAAGGACGACCCCAGCTACGCGCGTTACTTCGCGTACCTGAACCTGTTCCTGTTCTTCATGCTGCTGCTGGTGCTCGGCCGCTCGCTGCTGGTGTGCTTCGTGGGCTGGGAGGGCGTCGGGCTCGCGTCCTACCTGCTGATCGGGTTCTGGTTCGAGGACCCGGCCAAGGCCGCGGCCGGCAAGAAGGCCTTCATCACCAATCGCGTCGGCGACGCCGGGTTCCTGCTCGGCATGTTCCTGATCTACCGCACGCTCGGCACGCTGGACATGGACGGCATCAACGCGGCGTTCGCCGGTCCGGTGCTGCCCGCGGTTTCCGCGAGCCTGATCGGCGTGCTGCTGTTCATCGGCGCCACCGGCAAGAGCGCGCAGATCCCGCTGCACGTCTGGCTGCCGGATGCGATGGCCGGCCCGACGCCGGTCTCGGCGCTGATCCACGCCGCGACGATGGTGACCGCCGGCGTGTACCTGGTCGCGCGGCTGCACGGGCTCTACGAGCACGCGCCGGAAGCCTCGCAGCTGATCGCGGTCGTCGGCGTCGCGACCGCATTCTTCGCGGCGACGATCGCGATCGTGCAGACCGACATCAAGAAAGTGCTGGCGTATTCGACGATCTCCCAGCTCGGCTTCATGTTCCTGGCGCTCGGCGTCGGGGCCTACGGCGTGGCCGTGTTCCACCTCTACACGCACGCGTTCTTCAAGGCCTGCCTGTTCCTCGGCGCCGGCAGCGTGATCCACGCGCTCGGCGGCGAGCAGGACATCCGCCACATGGGCGGGCTCGCGAAGCGCATCCCGGTCACGTTCGCGACCTTCGCGGTCGCGACCGCGGCGATCGCCGGCCTGCCGCCGCTGGCGGGCTTCTTCTCGAAGGACGAGATCCTCTGGTTCGCGTTCGCGAGCGAATCGGGCGGCTCGCCGCTGCTGTGGCTGGTGGCCTCCGGCACCGCGCTGCTGACCGCGTTCTACATGTTCCGGCTGCTGTGGCTCACGTTCCTGACGCCCTCGCGGATGAGCCACGAGGTCGAGCACCACGTCCACGAGTCGCCGCTCTCGATGACGAGCGTGCTGGTCGTGCTGGCGGTGCTGTCGGCGGTCGGCGGCTTCGTCTCGATCCCGCACTTCCTCGAGCACCTGCTGCCGCTGCCGGGCGTACACCATGAGCTCGAGCACTACGAGACGGCGCTGATCGTGCTGTCGGTCGTGCTGGCGCTCACCGGACTCGCCGCGGCATTCCTGATCTACGGCAAGGGCCTCGCCCGCGGCGAGGCGCTCGCCGCCCGCTTCCCGCGGCTGCACAAGCTGCTCTCGGGCAAGTACTACGTGGACGAGCTCTACGAGAACGTCCTCGGTCGCCCGCTCAACTGGATCTCCGAGCGGATCTTCCTCGGGCTCGGTGACCGGTTCCTGATCGACGGCTCGCTGAACGGCATGGCTGCGCTGGCACAGCGCGCGGCCGGTCGCCTGAGCAGGGTCGAGACCGGCAATCTCCAGATCTATGTACTGCTCGCGGTGCTGGGCGTGATCGGCTGCCTGGCCTGGATCTGGCGCCATGGCTGATTCGATGCTGCTGAACCTCGTGCTCTGGTTGCCGGTGCTGGGCATGGCCGGGATCGCGCTGCTGCCGCGGGGCGCCGATTCGCTGGTGCGCGGCCTGTCGCTGGCCGTGATGCTGCTGCAACTGCTGCTGACCGCGATCCTGTACCAGCACTTCGACCCGAACCAGCCGGGCTTGCAGTTCGTCACTGACATCCCCTGGATCCGCGAGTGGGGCGTCGGCTACCGGATCGGCCTCGACGGCCTGAACGTCCTGCTGGTCGCGCTGACGGCCTTTCTCGGTCCGCTGGTCGTGGCCGGCGCGTTCTCGGCGATCCAGAAGGACGTCAAGCTCTTCTACGCGATGGTGTTCTTCATCCAGTTCGCGATGCTGGGCACGTTCCTCGCGCAGGACCTGTTCCTGTTCTACGTGTTCTGGGAGGCGATGCTGATCCCGATGTTCCTGATCATCGGCATCTGGGGCGGGGAGCGCCGCATCTACGCGACGCTGAAGTTCGTGCTGTACACCGCTTTCGGCAGCATCCTGATGCTGGCCGCGATGATCTACCTGGTCTGGTCGCTGCACGGGTCGAGCGGCATCACCTCGTTCGCGTTCTCCGACCTCTATGGTCTCGGGCTCCCGCAGCAGACGCAGCTGTGGCTGCTCGCGGCGTTCGGGCTCTCGTTCGCGATCAAGGTGCCGATGGTCCCGCTGCACACCTGGTTGCCGGACGCGCACGTCGAGGCGCCGACGGCCGGCTCGGTGATCCTGGCCGGCGTGCTGCTGAAGATGGGCACCTACGGTTTCATGAAGCTCGGCTTCCCGCTGTTCCCGGACGCGACCCGGGCACTGACACCGCTGCTGATGACGCTCGCGGTCGTCAGCATCGTCTACGGTGCCTGCCTCGCGCTGGTGCAGGACGACATCAAGAAGATCATCGCCTACTCCTCGATCAGCCACCTCGGCTACGTGATGCTCGGACTGCTGAGCCTGGACCTGGTCGGCATCCAGGGCGCGATCATCCAGATGGTGAGCCACGGGCTCGTCTCGGGCGGACTGTTCCTGATGGTCGGAATGATCTACGAGCGTTGTCACACCCGGGACCTCGGTGCCTACGGGGGACTGGCCAAGCTGCTGCCGGTCTTCTCGGTGTTCTTCACGATCCTGACGCTGGCATCGATCGGCCTGCCCACCACGAGCGGGTTCACCGGCGAGTTCATGGCGCTGCTCGGCGCGTTCAACGCCGCCTGGCCGCTGCACGAGGCGGGTCAGAACGGTCCGCTGATCCTGGCCGTGATCGCCGTGACCGGCGTCGTGCTGGGCGCGCTGTACATGCTCCGGCTGGCACTGAAGATGCTGTTCGGCGAGGCCCGGGCACCGCACCAGCCGCTCGCGGACCTGAACGCCCGCGAGAGCGTGATCCTGGTCGCGCTGGTCGTCGCCATCTTTGCACTGGGCCTGTATCCCGAGGAGCCGCTCAGCAAGACCGAGCTGGCGGCCCGTGA
>DATIRA010000399.1:0-7016 GCA_035470225.1 Steroidobacteraceae bacterium
AGCGATTGCCGCTCTACCCTGCCGGCCGGAACCGGCCGGACCTTGCCGATACGTCGCGGCTGTCGCCGCACCTGCACTTCGGGGAGATCGGCCCGCGGCAGTGCCTCGCGGCCGTGCGCACGGCGCTGCTCGACCACCCGGCCGACGAGAAGGCCGCAGAGGAGTTCCTGCGCGAAATCGGCTGGCGCGAGTTCGCCCACCACCTGCTGCATCACTATCCACACACGCCGGAGCAGCCGCTCGATCCGCGCTTCGAGCGCTTCCCGTGGGACCCGGATCCCAGGCTCCTCGAGGCCTGGCAGCGCGGCCGGACCGGCATCCCGATCGTTGACGCCGGCATGCGGGAGCTGTGGGAAACGGGCTGGATGCACAATCGCGTGCGGATGGTGGTCGCCTCGTTCCTGACCAAGAACCTGCTGCAGGAGTGGTTGGAGGGGGCCCGCTGGTTCTGGGATACGCTGGTGGACGCGGATCTGGCCAACAACACGCTGGGCTGGCAGTGGACGGCCGGCTGCGGCGCGGACGCGGCACCGTACTTCCGGATTTTCAATCCTGTCCTGCAGGCCGAGCGACACGACCCGGCGCGTGACTACATCCGCCATTGGGTACCGGAGCTCGCCAGGCTTGCGGACAGCCACGTGCACCGTCCCTGGGAGGCCACACCGGCGATGCTGGCCGAGGCTGGGATCGAGCTGGGGCGGGACTACCCGGAGCCGGTCGCCGACCTCGGCGCCAGCCGCAACGCGGCGCTCGCGGCCTATGCCCGGGTCAAGAGCGGTGGTTGAGCGACGCTGAATCCGGCGCGAGAGGCCGCTCGAAAGTGCCGGCATGCGCCGGTCCCTGCACACTGGATTCCTCGCCTGCCTCGCGATCGCCGCGACGCTCGCTGTTTTCACCGCGCGCGCGTCGACGCTGCCGGCCCCGCTGGCCGAGGAAGTCAGCGGGTTGCGGATGGTGGGCGGCGGCCAGCTCCGCTGGCTGGGGTTCCCGATCTACGATGCCAGCCTGTGGACCGAAGACGGCCGCTATCAGGGCTTCGAAGCCGGCGAGCCCGTTGCGTTGAGCCTCTGGTACCAGCGCGGCTTTTCGCGCGAGGAACTGCTCGGCATCACTTCGACCGCCTGGCGCAAGCTCGACCGCTGGAACGCTGCGCAGCGGGAGGCCTGGCTCGCCGAACTGCGCCAGGTGTTTCGCGACATCGAGCCGGGCCACAACTTCACGACGCTGGTAATCCCGGGCCGCGGCACGCGCTTCTACGACCAGAACGAACTGCTCGGAGAGATCGTGGATCCGAGCTTCGGCCCCGCGTTCCTCGCGATCTGGCTGGACCCGGGGACCGTGGTCAAGGATCTCCGCGCGCAACTGCTGGGCCGCGAGCAGGCGTCACGTTGAGCCTGCTGCAGGCGCAAGCTTGCGCCGGCAAGGGCTGACCCCGCGCCACGGAATATGGCAGATTCGGCCGCAACCGCTCAGCGGGCCAGGGGAACGAACAACTCGATGGGACAGGGAACCGACACCGCGACGGAGGAATCAGCCCGGGTGGCTCGCCGCCTGGCCGGCGCGCTGTCGCGTTGGTTCGACTCCTCCGCTGCGGTGTCCCGCGCCGCCGACTCCGCGCACGACGGTGTCGACTGGCTGCGCATCATGCCCTTCCTCGGCATGCACCTCGCCTGCCTCGGCGTGATCTGGGTCGGAGTCAGCCCGATAGCGATGACGGTCGCCGTCGCGCTCTACCTGCTCCGGATGTTCGCGATCACTGGCTTCTATCACCGCTATTTCTCGCACCGGAGCTTTCGTACCTCGCGTGCCGCGCAATTCGCGTTCGCACTGCTCGGAGCCTCCGCAGTACAGCGCGGCCCGATCTGGTGGGCCGCACATCACCGCCATCATCATGCGTACTCCGACCGGCGCGCGGACGTGCACTCGCCCGTGCAGCGTGGCTTTCTCTGGTCGCACATGGGGTGGTTCCTGTCCAGGCGGCACTTCCAGCCGCCGCTCGATCGCGTGCGGGACCTGCTGCGGTACCCGGAGCTGCGCTGGCTGGACCGCTTCGACATCGTCGTGCCGGTCGCACTGGCGCTCGCGCTGTTCGCCAGCGGCGCGGCGCTGGAACGGTTCGCGCCCGGCCTAGGCACCGACGCGTGGCAGCTGCTCATCTGGGGCTTCTTCGTTTCCACGGTGGCTTGCTATCACGGCACATACACGATCAATTCGCTGTGCCACGTCTGGGGCCGTCGACGCTACGCGACGCGGGACAACAGCCGCAACAACGCGATCCTGGCGCTGATCACGCTCGGGGAGGGCTGGCACAACAATCACCACCACTACCCGATGTCGGTTCGCCAGGGCTTCTACTGGTGGGAGCTGGACCTCACCTACTACCTGCTGCGCCTGCTCGCGGCGCTGGGCATCGTCTGGGACCTCAAGCCGGTACCCGGCGCGGTCCGTGAGTCCAACCGGGTGGCGGCGTGAGAATCGCGGTCGTAGGCGCTGGGATCGCCGGCCTCTATGCGGCCTGGAAATTGTCCAGGCATCATTCGGTGACGATCTTCGAGGCGAACGACTACGCCGGAGGCCACACCAACACGGTGGACGTCGAGTTCGAGGGCGCAGGCTACGCGGTCGACACCGGCTTCATCGTCTTCAACGACTGGACTTACCCGAACTTCATCGCGATGCTGCGTGAGCTCGGCGTGGGCTGGCAGCCGTCGAACATGAGCTTCAGCCTGCAGTGCGAGCGCACCGGGCTCGAGTACAACGGTACCTCGCTGAACTCGCTGTTCGCGCAGCGACGGAACATGCTGCGTCCATCGTTCCTGCGCATGATCGCCGACATCCTGCGCTTCAACGCGAGCGCGAAGCACCTACTGCGCAGCAACGACGATTCGCTCACGCTCGGCGACTACCTCGCGCGCGGCGGCTACTCGCGTGCCTTCGCCGAGCACTACGTCTTGCCGATGGGCCGCGCGATCTGGTCGGCCGAGTCGCGCGCGATGCTCGACTTCCCGGCACGGTTCTTCGTGGACTTCTTCGAGCGGCATGGCTTCCTCTCCGTCAACGATCGGCCAGTCTGGCAGACGGTGCGTGGCGGATCGCGCGAGTACGTGCGGCGGCTGCTCGCGGACAGCGCCGCGGAGCTGCGGCTGAAGTCACCGGTCACCGGGATCAACCGACAGCCCGGCCAGGTGAGCCTGCGCACGGCCCGCGGCGAGGTCGAGCGCTTCGACTACGTCTTCCTCGCTTGCCATGCCGACCAGGCGCTGCGCATGCTCGAGTCGCCCTCCGCCGCCGAGCAGCAGGTGCTCGCGGCCTTTCCGTACACAGCCAACGAGGCCATCCTGCACACCGACGAGTCGCTGCTGCCGCGCAGGCGCCTCGCCCGAGCCGCCTGGAACTACCACCTGCTGCGCGACCCGCAGGAGCCGGTGGCGGTGAGCTACGACATGAACGTGCTGCAGTCGCTCGAGGCCCCGGTACGATTCCTGCTGACGCTGAACCACCGCCGGGCGATCGACGAGCGCCGCATCCTGCGCAGCTTCCAGTATCACCACCCGGTGTACCTGCCCCAGGGGGTCGCCGCTCAGCGACGCCACCGGGAAATCAACGGCAGCCGGCGCAGTTATTTCTGCGGCGCATACTGGCGATACGGATTCCACGAGGACGGCGTCGTGACGGCGCAGGCCGCGCTCGCCCATTTCGAGGAGGACCTGCAGAGTGCAGAGCTGCCTCTACAAAGGGTCGGTTAGGCACCGCCGCCGCGATCCGGCGGCGCACGAGTTCCGGTACAGGCTCTGCCTGCTGTACCTGGACCTCGCCGAGCTGCCGGACGCGCTCGACGGCCACTGGCTGTGGTCCGCCCGTCGCCCGGCACTGGCCCGCTGGCATCGCCGTGACCATCACGGCGATCCGGGCACGCCGCTCGACGAAGCCGTCCGGACGCTGGTCGAGAGCCGCAGCGGACGGCGTCCGGAGGGGCCGGTGCGCCTGCTGACGAGCCCCCGCTACTTCGGCTTCGGCTTCAACCCGGTCAGCTTCTATTACTGCTTCGAGCCGGGCGGCAATGAGCTCGCGGCGATCGTCGCCGAGATCAACAATACGCCCTGGGGCGAGCAGCACTGCTACGTGCTGCCCGCCGCGGCCAACGCAGGCACCGCTGCCAAGCTGCGCTTCCGCTTCGGCAAGGATTTCCACGTCTCGCCGTTCCTGCCGATGGACATGGACTACGACTGGCGGTTCAGCCCGCCGTCGGAACGCCTGCTGGTGCACCTGGAGAACTGGCGCGACGGGCAGCTCGCCTTCGACGCGACGATGACGCTGGAGCGCGAGCCGCTCGGCAGCGCGGCGCTGGCGCGGGCGCTGCTCGCGTACCCTTTCATGACCGGCCAGGTGGTCGGCGGCATTTACTGGCAGGCGTTGCGGCTCTGGCTGAAGCGCGCCCCGTTCTTCACCCATCCGGAAAAGACCGGCGCGGGGCACCGTGCGCGCGGCGGCCGGATCGAGGGCAGTCACACGTGAAACCAAACATCATCCCGGCCGACGGGACCCTGCCCCGCGGCGACCGTTCCAGCTGGCTGCAACGCAGCGGCCGACGGCGGTTCCTGCAGAAGCTCGCCGGCCTGAAGCTCGGAGAGCTGACCGTCATCGAAGGTGCGGACCGCTGGAGCTTCGGCCGGCGCGATGCGGCGGCGCCGCGCGCGACGATAGAGGTGCTGCATCCGCAAACCTACGCCGATGCGGCCTTCGGTGGCACCGTAGGCGCGGGTGAGGCCTACATCCGCGGCCTGTGGCGCGCGGACGACCTGACCGCGCTGGTGCGACTGTTCGTGTTGAACCGCGACGTGATGGAGTCGATGGAGGGTGGCGCAGCGATCGCCACGGCCCCATTACGCCGCATTCTGCATTTCCTGAACCGCAACAGTCGCGACGGCAGCCGTCGCAACATCGCGGCGCACTACGATCTCGGCAACGAGCTGTTCGAGCTGTTTCTCGACGAGACGATGGCTTACTCCTGCGGCGTGTTCGAGCACCAAGATGCGAGTCTCGAGGAGGCGCAGCTCGCCAAGTACGAACGGATCTGCCGCAAGCTCAGGCTCCAGGCCTCGGACCGGGTGCTCGAGATCGGCACCGGTTGGGGTGGGTTCGCGATCCATGCGGCGCGGCAGCACGGCTGTCACGTGACGACGACGACGATCTCGCGCCGCCAGTACGACTGGGCAGCGGAGCGCATCCGCGCGGCCGGCCTCGAGGACCGCATCACGCTGCTGCTGGAGGACTACCGGGACCTCTCGGGACGTTTCGACAAGCTGGTCTCGATAGAGATGATCGAGGCCGTGGGTTCCCGGTACCTCGATACCTACACGGCGAAGTGCTCGAGCCTGCTCGAGCCGCACGGCGCGATGCTGCTGCAGGCGATCACGATCCAGGACCAGTTCTACGAACAGGCCCTCAGGTCGGTGGACTACATCCAGCGCTACATCTTTCCCGGCAGCTTCATCCCGTCGGTCACCGCGATCAGCGAGTCGCTGCAACGGGCCACGGACATGAAGGTGTTCCACCTGGAGGACATCGGACCGCACTACGCGACGACGCTGCGGCGCTGGCGGGAGCGCTTCCTGTCACGGCTGAACGACGTGCGGCGACTGGGCTACCCGGAGAGTTTCATCCGCATGTGGGAGTTCTACCTCTGCTATTGCGAGGGGGGCTACGCCGAGCGTCAGCTGGGCAACGTGCAGATGCTGCTGACCCGGCCCCGCTGCCGGCTGCCGGCGTTCTGATAGCGGCTTTCACCTACTATCGTCGCTGCGCCGGGACCGCGACAATCCGCGGCAGGCGACGGGTCCTTCCCGGGAGACTGTCTCATGAGCGAATCGGCGATCCTCGAGGGGCTGGCGGACAGCCGTCTGGCCGTGGAACTGGACGATGCGCAGCGCCGGACGCTCGCCTCCATCATGACGCTGCGGGATCTCCACCAGGGCGAGGTGCTGGTGGCCGAAGGCTCCGTCGACGATCACCTGTACGTCGTCACGAGCGGGGCGCTGGGCATCCTCAAGGCAGCGGGCACCGAGAATGAGCTCACGCTCAGCACCGCACGCCCCGGCAGCGTGGTCGGAGAACTCTCGTTCCTCGATGGCGCGACGCGCTACGCCTCGCTGGTCGCGCTTAGCGACAGCCGCGTGCTGGGCCTCAGCCGCGACGACCTCGAGTCGCTGCTGGAGCGGGACCCGAAGGTCGTCTACCACGTGATGCGGGCGATCGTCCGTGTGGTTCACGACCTGCAGCGCCGCCTGTCGATGCAGACTGCGGAGCTGACGAACTACCTGTACAAGACTCACGGGCGCTACTGATCCGCGCAGCGCCATCGGTAAAAGACCCGACTGCTGTTCGCGCTGCAGCGGCTATCATTCGCGCTGTTTTTCTCGAGGGCGAGCCAGGGTTCATGAGCATCGGGCGGTACCTGCCATTGCTTCTGTTGCTGCTCGTTGGCCGGTGGGCCAGCGCGGCAACTCCCGCCGAGGACGCGTTCTGGTTCGGCGAAACCACCGACGGCACGCCGTCGGTGCAGCTCTACTACTTCTATTCCCCGACCTGTCCGCACTGCCAGGCGGCCAAGCCCTTCATCGACTCGCTGCCGGAGCGCTTCCCGTGGCTCGAAGTGCAGCGCTTCTCGGTCAAGGACAACCGGGTGAACGCCCGCTTCTACTACGAGACGGCGAAGGCGGTCGGCGTCGAGGCGCTGTCGGTACCGGGCTTCGCCTTCTGCCGCCAGGTGCTGATCGGCTACGACACGGCCGAGACGACCGGCGCGGAACTCGCCCGCGCGCTCGAGGCCTGCCATGCGGAGCGGCTGTCTGCCGCAACGGCGCCGGCAGGTGCCGCCGCCGAGCCGGGCTCGCCGCCGGTCGCCGAGATGTCGGCCGGTCGGCCGGCCGGTACGACGGTTCACCTGCCCATCATCGGCACGGTCGATGCGCAGGCGCTGTCGCTGCCGGTCATGACGGTGATGCTCGCCGGAGTGG
>DATIRA010000400.1:0-3457 GCA_035470225.1 Steroidobacteraceae bacterium
CGCGGTCGTCACCGGTGACGTGCCGATGGGCACCACCGCCGGTCACGCCGGCGCGCACATCAGGCTGCTGTTGCTCGTCAACGACTGGTCGCTGCGCAACCTGATACCGGTGGAGCTCGCCAAGGGCTTCGGGTTCTACCAGTCGAAGCCCGCGACCAGTTTCTCGCCGGTAGCCGTGACGCCCGACGAGCTGGGCGAGCACTGGGACGGAGGCAAGGTGAACCTGCCGCTCGTCTCACACGTTAACGGGCAGCTGCTCGGGCGTCCGGAGGCCGGTGTCGACATGACGTTCACGTTCCCTCAGCTGATCGAGCACGCGGCCCGGACCCGGCGGCTCGGTGCCGGTACCATCATCGGGTCGGGCACGGTTTCCAACTACGATCGCTCGAGAGGATCGTCCTGCCTGGCCGAGCGCCGCATGCTCGAGCAGATCGAGAATGGCAGGCCGTCGACGCCGTTCCTCGCATTCGGCGACCGCGTCCGTGTCGAGATGTTCGACCGGGACGGAGCGAGTATTTTCGGGGCAATCGACCAGCGGGTGGTGAGGATGCATCCTCCCGCATGAAGGGAGGAAACGATGAGCGGGATTTTCGAGACCCTGGACCAGTTGCCCCCGGATCCGATTCTCGGCGTGACGGCGGCCTTCCGTGCCGACAACTCGCCGCTGAAAGTGGACCTGGGCGTCGGCGTCTACCGTGACGACAGCGGAAGCACGCCGATATTCGGGGCGGTCAGGCAGGCCGAATCCGCGCTGGTCGCCGAGCAGCAGACCAAGGCTTACGTCGGCCCCGCTGGCAACCTGGAATTCAACCAGCTGATCACGGCGCTGGCGCTCGGGCCGGTGGCCCGGCGGGAGCGCGAGCGGCTCGCGGTGATCCAGACGGTGGGTGGCTGTGGGGCATTGCGCGTCGGCGCGGAGCTGATACGGGCGGCACGGCCGGACGCGGTCGTGCACGTCAGTGACCCGACCTGGGCCAACCACCAGCCGCTGCTCGGCAGCAGCGGGCTGGCACTGGCGCCGTATCCCTACTACGACGTCCGTACCCGCAGCGTCGACTTCGAGCGCATGGTCGGGCGCCTGTCGGAGCTGCCGGCCGGCTCGATCGTGCTGATCCATGCCTGCTGCCACAATCCCACCGGAGCAGACCTCTCGCCCGAGCAGTGGGGCGTGCTTGCCGAGCTGCTGCCCGAGCGAGGCCTGGTGCCCTTCGTCGACCTGGCCTACCAGGGCTTCGGCGAGGACCTGCAAGCGGACGTCGCAGGGCTGAGGCTGCTGGCCGACCGCGTGCCCGAACTGCTGCTGGCGCTGTCGTGCTCGAAGAATTTCGGGATGTACCGGGAACGCACTGGCGCGCTGGCAGTACTGGCCCCGAGCAGCGCGAGCGCCGCCGCAGTGGCTTCCCACCAGGCGCGCACGGCGCGACGCATGTACTCGATGCCGCCGGACCACGGGGCCGCCGTCGTCGCCCGTGTGCTCGGCGATCCGGGCCTGAAGCGCGAATGGGAAAATGACCTCGCAGCCATGGTGGCGCGGATGAGGTCGCTGCGCTCGATGCTGGCCGCAAGGCTCGAGGCGTCGTCACCGGGGAAGGATTTTTCCTGGCTGGAGCGACAGGTGGGAATGTTCTCGCTGCTCGGGCTCGACGCGGCTGCGATCGCCCGGCTCAGGGACGAGCGCCACGTCTATGTGCCACCCGATGGGCGCATGAACGTGGCCGGCCTGAACGAGGCCAACGTGGATTACGTGGCGGAGAGCATCGCCGCGCTGATGGGCTGAGCCGATGAAGCTGTGCCCGAAGATCATCCTCGAGGGCACCCGGCTGACGCACAAGACGGACCTGGCGTTCCTGCTCAACGAGCATCCTCGTCTGGTCGGGCAGCGCCGTTATCGCTACCACTCGCCGCTCATATCCGCCGAGTGGTGCGGTTTCACGAACGTCCCCTGGGGCCGGGGCCTGATCAATTTCGAGCAGGCCGAGGAATCGAGGGCCATGGAAACCTATGCGACCTGGGCCCGGCTGTTCGAGCTGCTGCGCTACTATTCCTGGATCATCGACCGCTTCCACGTCTCGACGCAGGTCTACCAGCAGCGCGAGTTCGGGCGGGCCTACGATTTCGACTGGCTCGAGCAGCGCCTGCTACCGCTCGGCTTCCGTCACGTGCTCTGCACGCGCGATCCGGGGACGTTCGGTCCGGCACTGGGGGCCCGGTTGCGCGTGTCCGGGAACCCGGCACAGTACGGCGATCCTGAGGAGTTCATCGCGGAGCAGCAGAGGATCCGTGCTGCCGTGGCCCGCTCCAGGCTTCCGCACCTGGAGCTCGACGTCTCTGGCGGGGACCTTGCCGCGCTCGCCGACCGGGTCGCAGACTGGCTCGAGAGCACCGGCGGGCTCAGCGCGCCCGATTGAGCCCTCGCCCGCAGGCTGGCGCCGCACGCGACCCTGTTATAGAATCCCGCGCCACGGGAGCGACGTGACCGTGGTTTTGGGACCGGTCGCGCGCAATACGCCGGTCCGGCGGGCCTGATGCGAGGCTGCCGGCGCGGTGGGAGATTCGGCGGAAAATCCCCCTCGGTGGGGATTTTTCATTTGCGGGGCCGGCATCGAGGCGGGCCTCGCGACTGAACGAATGGGCCGCCGGCCCATTTTTTGTTTGTGCGTTTGGCGCAAGGACGGTCGGATGCTGAGGGACACGCTGACCGGGTTGATCCGTCCCCTGGTCGAGGGAATGGGTTACGAGCTGTGGGAGCTCGAGTATTCGCCCCGCAGGGGGCATGCGCTGGTGCGCCTGTACATCGACTCGAAGGAGGGCATTTCCCTCGAGGATTGCGAGCGCGTGAGCCGTGCCGTCAGCGACCTGCTCGACGCCACGGATCCGGTGCCGGGCCAGTACACGCTGGAAGTGTCCTCGCCGGGGATCGAGCGGCCGCTGTCGAGGCCCGAGCATTTCGCCGCGTTCCTCGGCGAGACGGCGTTCGTGGAGCTGCGCGACCCGCTCGAAGGGCGGCGGCGCTTCACCGGTCCGCTGCTTGCGGCGGACGACCGGTGTGTGGAGATCGAAGTGGACGGCCGGCGTTACAGCCTGCCGATAGCAGGCATACGTAAGGCGCATCTGTCGCCCGAGATTTGAATCCCGTATTGCGGGAGGTACGCAGAGGATGAACAAGGAAATCCTGATGGTCGTGGACGCCGTCTCGAACGAGAAAGGCGTCGACAAGGAGATCATCTTCGAGGCGCTCGAGGCCGCGCTGGCGTCGGCTACCCGCAAGAAGTACGGCGATGACATCGACGTGCGCGTGGCGATAAACCGCAAGACAGGGGACTACGACACGTTCCGGCGCTGGAAGGTATTCGCGGACGATTCCACCGAGCTCGAGTTCCCGGAGCGGGAGCTGCGCCTGGAGGATGCGCTCGACGTCTCACCGGAGGCGGAAGTCGATGGCTATGTCGAGGAACCG
>DATIRA010000401.1:0-1877 GCA_035470225.1 Steroidobacteraceae bacterium
CTGTTGAGCCCTATCGTGCAGTAGTGACGGATGCCGAACTGCGAAGCCCGGAATCGTTCCCAGCCCACCAGGCTCGACAGGTAGTCGATGTAGGTGCCGACCTGCGTGCGCGGCTGGCCGATCCAGAACGCGGGCTCGATCACTGCGACGATGCCCGCGGCGGCCATGCGCTCGTAGTCGTCCGTGGTACGGGCGCTCATGTGGATGTGTGGATCAATGAATCGCATCGTGTTCCTCCGTCATTGTTCTGCCGCGAGCTGCGCGCCGAGCGACTCCCAGCTAACTCTCGCCTGTCGTACCGACTCTGCGAGCGCTCCGGTCGAATCGAGCAGCGCCGCGGCCGCCGGGTCCGCGGACGCGTCGAGCGCCAGTGCCGCGGCCAGCCGATCGAGCTCGCCGCCCTTTGCGAGCAGACGTTTGAAATCCTCGAGCGCCTCGCCGCTGGCGAAGGGCCCGACGCAGCGCCACAGCTCGGGACTGACCGGCCGCGAGGCTGCCCAGCGCTCGTGAGCGTAGTCGCGCAGCATCGCCGCGAGCGCCGGGTTCGCGCGTTCGGCGAGCCCGACGATCGGGGCGAGCGGGCTCCCCACGAACAGCGCCTTCAGCACCATCTGGTTCCAGGCCTGCTCGGGGAACTGCTCCGCCGGGTACGGGTTGCGGTGCGCGACGGCCTCGAACACGGCCCGCATGTTCGAGCGCACGCCCTCGGCCGCGCGCAGCGCGTGACGCGGCGGATCCGGGTACAGCGGCAGGCCCTGGTACAAGGCCACCAGCTCGCCGATGTCGGCCGCGCTGCAGAGCCGCTCGAGCCGACGGGCGAAGTCATCGGCGTCGCCTTTGCTCGAGAGCAGCAGGTACACGCGCGCCGCCTGCTCGAGCGACCAGCGCCCCGGATCCCAGCCAGGCCGGCTGCGCGCGGCTTCCGCGAGTTCCTCGGGCTTGAGCTCGAGATCGGCCTTGCCGAGCCTGCGCGGGACCTGGCTGAAAGCCAGGTACAGCTCGCGGTCGCTCCCCTGGTCCCGAAGCCTTGCGGCGCAGTCCTCGAGCCAGCGTGCCTGCTCCGGCTCGAGCCGGGCCGACAGCCAGCGACCCAGCAAACGGTCGGGGCTCATGCGGTCCTCCTTTGGATCAGCGCCTCGTGGCCGAAGACGTGCCGCAGCAACAGCGTCTTGACGGCCGTCGCCGCGACGGGGCCCTCCTCCAGCAGTTCCGGACGCGAGCTGATCAGCAGCGGCCCGTCCTCATCGCGATCGGTCGGGCGACCGTGCGAGCCGCGCACCAGGCTCGCGTCCAACGGGATCACGTCCATCAGGTAACGCATGCCGAGCATTTTCCGGGCGAGCTTCAGACCGATCCTGAGCTTCGGAAGCCTTAGCGCCGGGTCGATGAACAGTTCCACCGGGTCGTAGCCGGGCTTGCGGTGTATGTCGACGGTGCGCGCGAAGTCGGGCGCACGCGAATCATCCAGGAAGTGGTAGTAGGTGAACCAGCTTCGCGCGTCAGAAACCGCGACCAGCTCGCCGGAACGGGGGTGATCCAACCCCAGCTCGCGCTTGCCCTGCTCGTCGAGCACGCGCTCGACGCCGGGCAGCGCGCGCAGGCGGTCGGCCACTGCCGGAATCAGCTCCCGATTTGCCACGTAGACGTGTGCGATCTGATGGTCCGCGACCGCGAACGCCTCGGACGCTCCAGGGTCCAGCAACTCGCGCCCGAGCTCCTCGCGCACCGCGAGCCATCCCGCCTCGCGAAGCGCGCGGTTGATATGCACCGGCCGGTCCACCTCTGTGATGCCGTATTCCGACAGCACGACGATCGCGATGTCGCTGCGCCGCGCCGCGTCGATCAGTTGCCCGCAAACCTCGTCGACCTGTCCGACC
>DATIRA010000402.1:0-6418 GCA_035470225.1 Steroidobacteraceae bacterium
CGTGCGTCTCAACTCCAGCAGGCCCTGCTCGGGCCGGACCCTCGCGCTGGTGTCGGACCACTTCGGTCCGCCGACCGCGCCGAGCAGCACCGCGTCGCTGCTGCGGCAGGCGTCGATTGTGCGCGGCGGGAGCGCAGAGCCCGTGGCGTCGATGGCGGCGCCGCCGATCAGCGCCTCGGTGAACTCGAATTCGTGGCCGAAGCGCCTGGCGACCGCCTGCAGCACCGCCACGCCGGCGGCCGTGACTTCCGGGCCGATGCCGTCGCCGCCGAGCACCGTGATCCGCGCCTTCACTGGCGTGTCCGCTCGAAGCGCTCGATGGCGGGCAGTTGCTGCAGCAGATAGCCGAGCTCATCCACGCCGTTGAGCAGGCAGTAGCGCGCGAATGCCTCGACCGGGAAAGGCGTCTCGCGGCCGTCGGGGAGCCGCAGCAGCGTATTGACGAGATCCACCTCGACCTCGGTCCCGGGATGCTCGAGCAGCCAGCGATGCGTGGCTTCGTCGACGACCACCGGCAGCAGGCCGTTCTTCAGGCTGTTGCTGCGGAAGATATCCGCGATCTCGGTGCTGATCACGGCCTGGAAGCCGTGGTCGAGCAGCGCCCAGGGCGCATGTTCGCGCGAGGAACCGCAGCCGATGTTGGGCCCTGCCACGAGGATCCGGCAATGCCGCGAGTGCGGCTGGTTCAGGACGAAGTCGGGACGCGGCCGGCCGTCGGAGTCGTATCGCCAGTCGGCGAACAGCGCCTCGCCCAGCCCCGCGCGGCTGGTCGTCGTCAGGAAGCGGGCGGGGATTATCTGGTCGGTGTCGATGTTGCTCGAGGGCATCACGACTGTCTTCGACCGTATCGTTGTGATCGGCTCCATGGGTCCTCGGTTGCTCGGGCAGCGGATCAGTGCAGGAATTCGCGTGGATCGGTGATGCGCCCGCGCACGGCTGCCGCGGCGGCGGTGGCGGGACTCGCGAGCAGCGTGCGCGCGCCGCTGCCCTGCCGTCCCTCGAAGTTCCGGTTGCTGGTGCTCACGCAGTACTGGCCGGACTCGACCGTGTCGCCGTTCATTCCGAGACACATCGAACAGCCCGACTCGCGCCACTCGGCCCCGGCGTCCAGGAATATCCGTGCCAGTCCACGCTCTTCGGCCTCGCGCTTGATCGCCTGGGATCCCGGAACCACCAGCAGGCGGACGCCGCTCGCCACCTTGCGGCCGGCGAGAACCCGTGCAGCCAGTTCGAGGTCGGACATCCGCGAATTCGTGCAGCTGCCGATGAATACGACCTGCACCGGTCGGTCCCGCAGTGGCTCGCCGGGCCGCAGGCCCATGTAGCCGAGCGCACGCGCGAACACGTCGTCGCCCGCGCGCTCCGGCACGCTGCCGCTCACCGCCATCACCATCCCGGGATTCGTGCCGTAGGTGATCATCGGCTCCACGCCGTCGGCAGCAAGCGTGACCTGCTTGTCGAAGCGGGCGCCCGGGTCCGTGTGAAGCTGCCGCCATCGATCCACGGCCGCCTCCCATCCGGCGCCGGAAGGCGCGCGGGGCCGGCCCGCGAGGTAGGCGAACGTCGTCTCGTCCGGCGCGATCATCCCGGCGCGCGCGCCGGCCTCGATGGACATGTTGCAGACCGTCATCCGCTCGTCCATCGACAACGCCTCGATCGCCCCGCCACGGTACTCGATCACGTGGCCGGTCCCGCCGTTGACGCCGATGTGTCCGATGATGGCCAGGACCAGGTCCTTGGCGGTCACGCCGTCCGCAAGCCGCCCCGTCAAGTCGATCGCGAGCGTTCGGGGCTTGCGCTGCAGCAGGCATTGCGTCGCCATCACGTAGCCGACCTCGGTCGTCCCGATACCGAAGGCCAGCGCGCCGAACGCCCCATGCGTACTCGTGTGGCTGTCGCCGCAGACGATGGTCTTTCCGGGCTGCGTGGCGCCGAGTTCGGGCCCGATCACGTGCACGATCCCGCGCCGCTCGTCCTGCAGGCCGATCAGGTCCAGACCGAACTCGCTGCAGTTCGCCTCGAGCTGTCGCACCTGATTGGCCGCCGATTCGAGAGCGATTGGTTTACCGCCGAAGATCTGTGCCGTGTCGGTCGGAGTCGAGTGGTCCATCGTCACCAGCGTCCGCTCCGGGCATCGCATGCGAAGCCCGCGGCTGCGCAGCACCGTGAAGGCCTGCGGCGAAGTGACCTCGTGGACCAGGTGCAGGTCGACGTACAGCACGGCCGGGGTTTCCGCCGTTTCCGGCACGACCTCGTGGCTTTCCCACACCTTCTGAAACAGCGTCTTTGCGCTCATCCAGGCTCCGCTCGTCCTGCTCTTGTCAGATGGCCGAGGCCGCCGTCTGCAGTTCCGCTTCGGTCCGGTCCGAGCCGCTGCGCGCTGCCACTGCCCTGGCGGACTCGATGCGGTTCACGACCTCGAGGAATGCCCGGACACCGGACTCGACGATGTCAGTGGTCACGCTGGAGCCGCGATAGGCGCGTCCGTTGTACTCGACCGTGACCACCGCCTCGCCCTGTGCGTCCTCGCCGACCGATACGCTCCGCACCTCGAACTTGCGCAGCTTCGGATCCACGCCGGTCGCCAACTCGATGGCCTTGAACGCGGCATCGACGGGCCCGTCGCCCTGGGCCTGCTGCGCGACCTTGCGCCCGTCCGAGTGCCGCAGATGGACGCGCGCCGATGCCGGTGAGGCGGGGTCGCTCACGACGTGCAGCCCTTCGAGTTCCCAGGGACCGGTCGCGTCTGTTTCCGCGCGCAGCACCAGCGCTTCGATGTCGCCGTCGAACAGTTCCTTCTTCTTGTCGGCCAACGCCTTGAAGTTCTCGAAGACCTGGTTGAACTCCTCCTCGTCGAGTTCGAAGCCGAGCTCGCGCACCCTGTCGCGGAACGCGTGGCGGCCGCTGTGCTTGCCGAGAACGAGATTGGTGCGGGACATCCCGACGTCGGTCGGTCGCATGATCTCGTAGGTCGAGTGGTGACGGAGCATGCCGTGCTGATGGATCCCCGACTCGTGCGCGAACGCGTTCTCGCCGACCACCGCCTTATTGCGCGGAATCGGCATGCCCGTGACGCTGGAGAGCAGTCGGCTGGTCGGAAAGAGGCGCCTCGAATCGATCCCGGTCTGCAGACCGAAGAACGACTCGCGCGTCTTCAGTGCCATCACGATCTCCTCGAGCGAGCAGTTCCCGGCCCGCTCGCCGATGCCGTTGATCGTGCATTCCACCTGGCGCGCGCCGGCCCGCACGGCCGCGAGGCTGTTGGCGACCGCCATGCCGAGGTCGTCGTGGCAGTGGACGCTGAACACGACGCCGTCGGCGCCGCGGACGTTGCGGCGCAGGTACTGGAAGACCTCGTAGAACTCCTCGGGCACCGTGTAGCCGACCGTGTCGGGCACGTTGATCGTCGTCGCGCCGGCTGCAATGGCTGCCTCGACGACCTCGGCCAGGAACTCGAGCTCGGTCCGAGAGGCGTCCTCGGGCGAGAACTCCACGTCTTCGCAGCGTTCCCGCGCGAGCTGCACACCGTGGACGGCGGTGCGAATTATCTCGTCCTTCGCCATCTTGAGCTTGTGCTCGCGATGGATCGCGCTGGTCGCGAGAAACACGTGCAGGCGGGGCCGGGCCGCGTCCTCGATCGCAGTCCAGGCCCGCTCGATGTCGCCCGCGTTGCAGCGCGCCAGGCCTGCGATCACGGGCCCTTGCACCTCGCGTGCGACCGCGCGCACGGCCTCCCAGTCGCCGCGAGAGGCAGCCGGAAAACCCGCCTCGATGATGTCCACGCCGAGATCTGCCAGCGCCCGAGCTACGCGCAGCTTTTCGGGCTGCGTCATGCTGCAGCCGGGCGACTGCTCGCCGTCACGCAGCGTCGTGTCGAAGATCAGGACTCGGTTCGGGTCGCGGGCGGGCATCGTGTTTACCTCCCTTCGTTCAACCAGGGCATGCGGGCGCGCAAT
Source organism: Steroidobacteraceae bacterium (assembly GCA_035470225.1). Lineage (GTDB taxonomy): Bacteria > Pseudomonadota > Gammaproteobacteria > Steroidobacterales > Steroidobacteraceae > DATIRA01. Next base: position 3,957 of record DATIRA010000402.1, read on the forward strand.
TTCACGCCGACCTTCTCGATCGGGTGCTCGAGGTCCTTGCGCATCAGCGCGTCGTACCGGCGGCGTCCCGTCTTGTTCTCGCGGATCCACTGCCGGGCGAAGGTTCCGTCCTGGACCTCCTTCAGGATCTTCTTCATCTCCTTCTTGGTCTGCGCGTTCACCACCCGGGGGCCGCGCGTCAGGTCGCCATACTTCGCGGTTTCCGAGATGAAGCGATGCATCTTCGCGATCCCGCCCTCGTGCAGCAGGTCCACGATCAGCTTCAGTTCGTGCAGGCACTCGTAGTAGGCGACCTCGGGCTGGTAGCCGGCCTCGACCAGCGTCTCGAAACCCTTCAGCACGAGTTCGGTCGCGCCGCCGCAAAGCACGGCCTGCTCGCCGAACAGGTCGGTCTCGGTCTCTTCGGCGAAGGTTGTCTCGATGACCCCGGCGCGGGTGCCGCCGATGCCGTCCGCGTAGGCCAGCGCCTTGTCCTTCGCCTTGCCCGAGGCGTCCTGGTAGACCGCGATCAGGCACGGCACGCCACGTCCCTGCTCGTACTGGCGGCGCACCAGGTCGCCGGGTCCCTTCGGCGCGATCAGCACGACATCAAGGTCCTTGCGCGGCTGGATCTGGCCGAAATGCACGTTGAAGCCGTGCGCGAAAAGCAGTGCGGAGCCCTGGGCGAGCAGCGGCTCGATCTCCGCGTAGATCGCCGGCTGCGCGAGGTCCGGTGCAAGCAGCGACACCAGTGCCGCGTCCTTGACGGCCCGCGCCGGCTCCATCACCTTGAACTTGTCCTTCTTCGCCTTCTTCCAGCTGTCTCCGCGGCGCACGCCGATGACGACGTCGTAACCGGAGTCGCGCAGGTTCAGCGCGTGCGCCCGGCCCTGGCTGCCGTAGCCCAGCACGGCGATTCTGGCGCCTCTCAGGGCCTTCTTGTTCACGTCCTTCTTCGAATAAGCGCGCATCAGTGACTCCTCGCAAAATCGACGATCAGTGGTTCCGAAACGAAAAACCCCGCGCCGGCTGCGGGCCGGTGCGGGGTTTCTGGTGTACCTACACGCTTCCGCGCGTTCAGTGTCCGGCCCCGCACCTCCCCAGGGGAAGCAGGCCGATGAGTCCAAGCAGCAGGCCCGGCAGTCGGATCGCCAGCAGGAAATCGCGCGATTCGCCGAACGACAGGGCCATCTTGAAATCCACTCGAAACACCGGTGCCGGAGGCCCGAGATAGCATCACAGCGCGTGGCGCATTGTCAACCGCACTGCAAAAAGAAACTCGGCTAAGCTCTTGCGGATCCAGATGCCCGATGCAGGGGACTCCACGCATGTTCGTGACCGATGGTTCCGTCGAGACGCTGCCGCTTCACCTGGTCGGTGAGCGGGAGTTGTCCGGCTGGCTGCAAGGGCAGCCTGCCGCGACCCGGGCGTGGCTCCAGGCGATGCGGTTCCGGGCCGCGCGCCACGAGCTCGTCGTGCTGCCGGGCGACGGCGCCGCGCCAGGCGGAGCCGTCCTCGGACTGGGCTCGCTCGCGGACCTGCGGCAACTCGAGCCCTGGCATGTCGCGGGCCTGCCGTCGCGACTGCCTGGCGGTTCCTGGAGGATCGCGACCGTACTGCCGGCCCCGGCGGCGACCCAGGCCGCGCTCGGCTGGGCTCACGGGGCGTACCGGTTCGAGCGCTACAAGGCGAGGTCCGAGGGGCAGGGCGCGCCGGCCACGCTGCTGCCACCGCCGCTGGCAGACATGACGTACGTGCGGCGGATGTCGGCCGCGGTTGCGATGGCGCGGGACCTGATAAACACGCCTGCGGGCGACTTGGGTCCCGCGGAGCTCGCCGACGAGGCCACGGCGCTCGCCACGCGATGCGGCGGCGAGGCGCGCATCGTGCGAGGCGACGCCTTGCAGGAAGGGTATCCGGCCATCCACGCCGTCGGGCGGGCGGCGGCCTGCGAGCCCCGGCTGATCGACCTGGGCTGGGGGAACCCGGCGCATCCGCGGGTGACGCTCGTCGGCAAGGGCGTGTGCTTCGATTCGGGCGGACTCGACATCAAGAATCCGGCTTCGATGCTGCTGATGAAGAAGGACATGGGCGGCGCGGCCTGCGTGCTGGCGGTTGCGCGAATGGTCATGGAGAGCGCGTTGCCGGTCCGACTCAGGGTGCTGGTGCCCGCCGTCGAGAACGCGATCGCAGGCAATGCCTACCGGCCGGGTGACGTGCTGCGGACCCGCAAGGGCCTGACGGTCGAGGTCGGCAACACGGACGCCGAGGGCCGTCTCGTGCTCTGCGACGCGCTCGCCGCCGCGGACGCCGAGGACCCGGAGCTGCTGATCGACATGGCGACGCTGACCGGCGCGGCGAGGGTTGCGCTGGGGCCCGAGCTTCCGGCGCTGTTCGGCACCCGGCAGGACACAGTGAACGCGCTGCTCGGCCACGGCGAAGCCCTGGCCGATCCGATGTGGGCGATGCCGCTGTGGGAGGGG
>DATIRA010000403.1:0-3065 GCA_035470225.1 Steroidobacteraceae bacterium
ACTTTCGATGGCATTCGTCGTATAGATGATCTTGCGGATTGCCGGATCGAAGCCGAAGAACGGGACCACCTCGGCCCACGCCCGGCGCCAGGCCGGGGCGATGGAGGCGTATTTCCCGGCCCACTTTTCCTCGAAGGCGTCGAGCTCGGCCTCGGCTGCGCATTCCGGGCTCATCCGGTCAGCGATTCCGATAACATCCGGTCAGTAATTCCGATCTGATCCGGTCACGGATTCCGGGGTATCCGGTCACCCTGGCTTCCGGCCGAGAGAGGCGCTGCTGAGCGATCGTGCAGCGGGGTAGCCTTGCCGTCTTCGAGGACGAGCAGGGAACCCCAGAATGAGACGATTGCCGATGCGCAAGATTGCTGAAGCCCTTCGCCTGAAGGCCACGGGTTTATCGACACGGAAGATCGCCGCGAGCCTGAACGTCGGCCAGTCGACGGTCAGCGATCATCTCAAACGGGCGGAGCGGGCCGGGCTGTCCTGGCCGTTGCCGGACGGGCTGGGCAACGTCGAGCTCGAACATCGCCTGTTTCGGCCCCAAGGGGGCAGGACGCGGCGCGGGCTTTCGGAGCCGGACTGGTCGGCGGTCCACCGCGAGCTTCGGCGCAAGGGGGTCACCCTTTCTCTGCTCTGGGAGGAGTATCGCGCCGCTCATCCCGACAGCGGCTACGGCTACAGCCGGTTCTGCGAGTTGTACCGCCGCTGGGAAGGTCGTCTGTCGCCCACTATGCGCCAGCACCACGTCGCCGGCGAACGCGTTTTCGTCGACTACGCCGGGGACACGCTGGACATCATCGATGCCGGGACCGGCGAGGTCCGGCCGGCGCAGATCTTCGTCGGCGTGCTCGGGGCCTCGAACTATACCTATGCCGAGGCGAGCTGGACGCAGGGCCTGCCGGACTGGATCGGCGCCCACGTCCGGATGCTTGAGTTCTTTGGAGGCGTGCCCGGGCAGATCGTCTCCGATAACCTCAAGGCCGGCGTCACCAAGGCGTGTTTCCACGAGCCACGGATCAACCGGACCTATGCCGAGATGGCCGCACATTACGACACGGCCGTCATCCCCGCGCGCCCCTACAAGCCCCGTGACAAGGCCAAAGTCGAGGTCGGCGTCCTGCTGGTCCAGCGCTGGATCATCGCGCGGCTGCGCAAGCGGCGCTTCTTCTCGCTGTCGGAACTGAACACCGCGATCCGGGAACTTCTGCCCGGCCTGAATGGCAAGGTCACCCGGCACCTCGGTGCCAGCCGCCGGGCGCTGTTCGAACAGCTGGACAGGCCGGCGCTGACGCCGCTGCCCGTCACGCCCTATGAGTATGCCGACTGGCTCGAGCGGCGCGCCGGGCTCGACTACCACGTCGAGGTCGAGAAGCACTACTACTCGGTCCCGCACCAACTCCTGAAGAGGGTGCTCTGGGTCAGGATCACCGCCCGGACCGTCGAGATCTTCCATGAAGGCCAGCGCGTTGCCTCCCACGTCCGGACCTCCGGCAACCGCAAGCACACCACGGTGGCGCAGCACATGCCCGCCAGCCATCGCCGATACGCCGGCATGACCCCCGCCGAGATCCGCCGACGGGCGGCGAGGGTCGGCCCGAACACCGCGGCCCTGGTCGAGCTCATCCTGAGAACGAAGCCGCATCCCGAACAGGGCTTCCGTGCCTGTCTCGGGATCGTCCGGCTCGCCGGGCCCCACGGCCGCGAGGCGCTCGAGGCCGCCTGCCTGCGCGCCAACGAGATTGGCGGGCTGTCCTACAGCTCGGTGAAGTCGATCCTTCAGAACAACCTGCATCGCCGACGGCCCGAGACGCCCGCGGAGGGGCCGGCGATCACCCACCCCAACATCCGCGGTGCCAGCTACTTCCATTGAAGAGGAGAGATCATGCTCGACCATCCGACCCACAACCGGCTGCGCGACCTCAGGCTCGACGGCATGGCCGATGCCTTCGCCGAACTGCAAGGCCAGGACGGTGCCGCCGACCTCGGCCATGCTGAATGGCTCGGCCTGCTGATCGACCGAGAGGCCGCCAGTCGCAGCACCAAGCGCTATCAGAGCCGAATGCGGGCCGCGAAGCTGCGCCATGTCGGCGCCGCCGTCGAGGACGTCGACTATCGTGCCCCACGCCAGCTCGACCGCGACCTGTTCCGCCAACTCGCCCACGGCGACTGGATCGGGAAGCGGCAGAACCTGATCATCACCGGCCCCTGCGGCGTCGGAAAAACCTGGCTCGCCTGTGCCCTCGGCCAGAAGGCCTGCCGGGACGACAGGACAGTCCTCTATTGCCGCCTGCCACGTCTGTTCGCGGATCTCGAACTCGCCCACGGCGACGGGCGCTTCCCGCGATTGTTCCGCCAGCTTGTCCGCACCGACCTGCTGATCCTGGACGACTGGGGGCCCGACCGGCTGACGGCTCCGCAACGGCGGGACCTGATGGAAATCGTCGAGGACCGCTACGAAAGCGGATCGATCATCATCACCAGCCAACTCCCCGTCGAAGCCTGGCACGACGTGGTCGGCGAGCCGACCTTCGCCGACGCCATCCTCGACCGGCTGGTCCACAACGCCCACCGGCTGCCCCTCGACGGACCCTCGATGAGGAAGAACAAAGTATGACGAACACCCAAATCACCGCCGCGCGCGACGCCGCGCCAGCGTTATGGGGCGCGCACGGCGCCGCGCGCGGCTCTGACATCGCCACAGCCGAACCGCTTGACCGGACCCTCCGGAAGCGACATCAAAAACCCACGCTCAGCGGCGTCGTCTCGCGGTGACCGGATACCCCGGAATCGCAGACCGGATGTCGTCGGAACGACCGACCGGATACGCCGGAATGCGCAGAATGATCGGCAGGTCGGAAATCTACCAGATTATTGGGGTGTGAAGCGCGACCCGAACCAACCCATTGACAGACCTGCCCCTCTTGACTCATACATCAATCATCGCAGGAGAACGCCCGGAGAACATCGCTCCGGGCGTTTTGCGTTAGCCCCCCTCCGAGGGTTCCTCCTGGGCGCATGTGTATGCGGGGGGGCTGAGCGCAGAAGATCGCCAGCGACAGTGGATT
>DATIRA010000404.1:0-3538 GCA_035470225.1 Steroidobacteraceae bacterium
TGGTCTTCGTGATGATGGGCGTGCTGCTGTTCGGCTCGCTGTCCCGCTACGTGTTCAACGTACCGTTTCTCTGGATCATCGAGATGGCCCAGTTCCTGATGGCGGCCTATTACCTGCTCGGGGGTGGCTACTCGATGCAGCTGGACTCGCACGTGCGGATGGACGTCCTCTACGATCGCTGGCGACCGCGGACCCGGGCCTTCTGGGACTCGCTGACCGCGTTCTGCCTGGTGTTCTACCTGATCTTCCTGGTCCGCGGCGGCATGTCCAGCACCGCGTATGCGATCAAGTACGGGCAGACCAACTACTCGGCCTGGGCGCCGCCGATGGCGCCGATCAAGGCGATCATGACCGTCGGCATCGTGCTGATGCTGCTGCAGGCGATCTCGACGTTCTTCAAGGACCTCGCGGCCTTCACCGGAAGGGAGCTCGAGTGAGCTACGAGCTGATCGCGCTGCTGATGTTCTCGACGATGATGCTGATGCTGCTCACCGGGCAGCGGGTCTTCGGCGCGATCGGCTTCGTCGCCACGGTGTTCGCGCTGTGGTTGTGGGGCAAAGGCGGCGCCGAGATTCCGTTCGCGGCCAGCATCACGCTGCTGAACTGGTATCCGATGCTGACGCTGCCGATGTTCATCTACATGGGCTACATGCTGTCGGAGTCCGGTATCGCCGGCGACCTGTACCGGATGTTCCACGTCTGGACCGGCCCGATGAACGGCGGGCTTGCGGTCGGCACAGTGCTGCTGATGGTGGCGATCTCGGCGATGAACGGCCTGAGCGTGGCCGGCATGGCGATCGGTGCGAGCATCGCGCTGCCGGAGCTACTGAGGCGCGGCTACGACAAGCGGATGGTGACCGGCGTGATCCAGGCCGGCAGCTCGCTCGGTATCATGATTCCGCCGAGCGTCGTGCTGGTGCTGTACGGCATGATCGCCCGGCAGCCGGTGGGGCAGCTCTGGCTCGCCGGCGTGCTGCCAGGCCTGCTTCTCGCCGGACTGTTCATCGCGTACATCTCGATCCGCTGCTGGCTGCAGCCTCAGCTTGGCCCCGCGCTGCCGCTGGAGGAGCGACAGCAGATCACCTGGCGCGAGCGCATCAGGCTGCTGAAGGCGGGGATACTGCCGCTGCTGATCATCTTCTCGATGACCGGGCTGTTCCTGATGGGCGTAACGAGCCTGGTCGAGAGTTCCGCCGTCGGTGCTGCGATGGCCACGCTCGTCGCCTGGCGCAAGGGCCGGATCACCCGTCAGGTGATGCAGGACACGCTGAAGAAGAGCCTGGCCGTCTCCTGCATGTTCATGTGGGTGATCCTGGCCGCGCTCGCCTTCGGCGCGGTCTTCGACGGCCTCGGGGCGGTCAAGGCGATCGAGATCCTGTTCCTGGACAAGTGGGGCCTGGAACCCTGGCAGGTGCTGGTGCTGATGCAGCTCACCTACATCCTGATGGGCATGTTCCTCGACGACACCGCGATGCTGATCATCGTGGCGCCGCTCTACGTGCCGCTGATCATCGCGCTGGGCTTCAATCCGATCTGGTACGGCGTGCTCTACACGATCACCTGCCAGATCGCGTACATGACGCCGCCGTTCGGCTACAACCTGTTCCTGATGCGGGCGATGGCGCCGAAGGAAATCACGCTGGTCGACATCTATCGATCGATCATCCCGTTCGTGCTGATAATGGTCTTCGGGCTGGCGCTGGTGATCATCTTCCCGCAGATCGCACTGTGGCTGCCGGACCTCTATTACGGCAAATAGGTCACCGAGTTGAATCGGGCATGAACGGCGCTCAATCCCTGATCGGCACGCTCGTCAACTGCGGCGTCGAGGTCTGCTTCGGCAATCCCGGCACCTCTGAGATGCACTTCGTCGCGGCGCTGGACTCGAGCCCGGGCATGCGTGCGGTGCTGTGCCTGTTCGAGGGCGTGGCGACCGGGGCGGCCGACGGCTACGGGCGGATGGCCGGCCGGCCGGCCGCAGTGCTGCTGCACCTTGGGCCCGGGCTCGCGAACGGACTCGCCAACCTGCACAACGCCCGGCGCGCGGCCTCGCCGGTGGTCGCGATCGTCGGCGACCATGCCACCTCACACCTGCAGTACGACGCGCCGCTCACCTCGGACATCGTCGGCTTTGCACGTCCGGTCTCGAGCTGGATCGTCACGTCGAAGAGCGCTCTTACGGTGGCTTCCGATGCCGCGCGCGCGGTGCAGGCGGCGACCGCCGCGCCGGGCGCGGTTGCGACGCTGATCCTGCCGGCCGACAGCGCCTGGAACGAGGCCGAGCGCGCGGCGACGCCTCTGCCACGGCTCGCACCGCAAGCCGTACCCGGCGAGGTGATCGACGAGACGGCGAAGTTGCTCGGCAACGGCAAGCGCACTGCGCTCCTGCTGCGGGGCGCGGCGCTGCTCGGACCCGGCCTCGAGGCAGCCGGTCGGGTCGCGGCGAAGACCGGCACGCGACTCGTCTGCGACATGTTCGCGCCGCGAACCGAGCTCGGTGCCGGACGCGTGCTACTCGAGCGACTGCCCTACTTCGCCGAGCAGATCGTCGAGTTCCTGGCCGGGATCGAGCAGCTCGTACTGGTCGGCGCCCAGCCGCCAGTGTCCTTCTTCGCCTACCCGGGCGTGCCGAGCTGGTGTTCGCCCGAGGGCTGCCGCTTCGCGACGCTGGCGCATCCGCACGAGGACGGCGTCCAGGCGCTCGAGGCGCTCGATCGTGCGCTCGGCGGGACGGCGCCCACGCCGGCACGCGTCCCGCTGCAACTGCCGGCAGCGCCCGAGGGACCGCTGACCCCGCTCACGCTGGCGCAGGGTATCGCGAGGCTCACCCCTGAGCACGCGGTGCTCAGCGACGAGTCGATCACGGTCGGCTTCGTGCTCGCGCAGGCGATGACCGTCGCCCGTCCGCACGATCACCTGCCATGCGCGGGCGGGTCGATCGGGCAGGGGCTGCCGGTCGCGGTCGGCGCCGCGATCGCCTGCCCGGATCGCAAGGTGGTCTGCATCGAGGGGGACGGCAGCGCCGCCTACACGTTGCAGGCGCTGTGGACCATGGCACGGGAGAATCTCGACGTCACGGTCGTCGTCTGCGCCAATCGAAGCTACCGGATCCTGACCGTGGAACTCGAGCGCGTGGGCGCGAGCGGCGCCGGTCCGAAGGCCTCATCGATGCTCGACTTGCAGGACCCCGAGATGGACTGGACCCGCATCGCGCAGGGCCTCGGACTCGAGGCGAGCCGCGCCAGCACCAGCGAGGAATTCATCGCCCAGTACGGCGCGGCCATGAGACAGCGCGGACCGCGACTGATCGAAGCGATGCTCTGAGGCACGCAGCGGCCGGCCCCGGGCTCGAGCCGGCGACCGCTCAGATCCATCTAAGACGCCGCAGCAGCCAGATCTCCAGCGTCGCGATGACCGCGAGCCCGAGCCCGACGACTGCGAACGACCATTTCCAGTCGACGCCCGGGATGCCGCCGACGTTGATGCCGAGGTAGCCTGTCAGCAGGCCGAGCGGCAGGAACACCGCGGCGACGATCGA
>DATIRA010000405.1:0-10007 GCA_035470225.1 Steroidobacteraceae bacterium
GCTCGAGGTCGCGCCGCAGCGCCACCATGCCCTCCGGGACCGAGCCGGCCAGCCGCCGCGCGAGGTCGTCGATCAGCCTGGGATCGAAAGCCATTTTCAGAGTCACCGCCTGGCAGGTCTGCGAGGCCCCAAGTGTATTCGAAACCCTGTCCCGGCCGGCATGGATGGGCCGACCGCACGGCGAGCCGGGCCGGAGATGAAGAGGTCGGGGCAGCGCCCCGCCTTGATGCGCGCGGCCGCTGCAGCCGCTCCATATTGGTGCGCCACTGGCCGGCAATGACCGCCCCCACCGCCTGCGGCCGCCGAATCGAGGCCGTGGCACGGTTCCTGCATCACCACGCCCCGAAGTGCCCGACAGGCGTATGGAGGGTGGCCCTCGATGAAACTCATCACCGCGATCATCAAGCCGTTCAAGCTCGATGACGTGCGGCAGGCCATCGCCGACATCGGCATACAGGGCGTGACCGTCACCGAGGTGCAGGGCTTTGGTCGCCAGCGCGGCCACACGGAGATCTACCGCGGGGCCGAGTACCGCATCGACCTGGTGCCGAAGACCAAGGTCGAGATCGCCGTGGACGACACCGTCGTCGAACAGGTGCTCGAGGCGGTCACCAACGTCGCGCGCACGGGACGCATCGGCGATGGAAAGATTTTCGTCACCCATCTCGAGCAGGCCGTGCGCATCAGGACGGGCGAGCTGGGCGCCGAGGCCGTGTGACCCGTCCAACCGAGAGCTTCACAGACCACTATTGATCGTCCGAGGAGAACCACAGTGATCCGTTCCAGACAACCACTCGAGAGAGGGCTGCGCTACGCATTGGCCCTGGCACCGCTCATGGCTCCGGCCCTCGGTCTCGCACAGGACGAGACGCCGACTCTGGATACCGGCGACACGGCATGGATGCTCACGGCCACCGTGCTGGTGCTGTTCATGACCATTCCGGGTCTCGCGTTGTTCTACGCCGGCATGGTCCGCTCGAAGAACGTGCTGTCCGTGCTGATGCAGTGCTTCGCGGCGACGGCGCTGATGACGGTGCTGTGGACGCTCTACGGCTACAGCCTGGCTTTCGACACGACCGGCATGGTGGCCGGCGAGGTGAACCTGCGCTCGTTCATCGGCGGCCTCGGCAACGCGTTCATGGGCAATGTCGGGCTCGATTCGCTGATCGGCACGATTCCCGAGTCGGTCTTCGCGACGTTCCAGATGACCTTCGCCATCATCACGCCCGCGCTGATCGTCGGCGCCTTCGCAGAACGGATGAAATTCTCGGCGTTGCTGCTGTTCCTCGCGCTGTGGTTCACGTTGGTCTACGCACCGATGACGCACATGGTCTGGAGCGGCGACGGCGCGCTGATGTGGGACTGGGGCGTACTCGACTTCGCGGGCGGCACCGTCGTGCACATCAACGCCGGTATCGCCGGCCTGGTCGCGGCGCTCGTGCTCGGCAAGCGCAAGGGCTATCCGGTCACGCCGATGCCGCCGCACAACATGACGCTGACCGTCGTCGGCGCCTCGATGCTCTGGGTGGGCTGGTTCGGCTTCAACGCCGGCAGTGCCGTTAGCGCGGGATCGTCGGCCGGCATGGCGATGCTGGTCACGCAGATCGCGACCGCCGCCGCGGCGCTGGCCTGGATGTTCGCGGAGTGGGTTTCGCACGGCAAGCCGAGCGTGCTCGGCATCGTCTCCGGCGCGGTCGGGGGACTGGTCGCAATCACCCCGGCCTCCGGCACGGCGGGCCCGATGGGTGCTCTGGCGATCGGCGCGATCTCCGGCGTGCTCTGCTTCCTCGCCGCGACGCGCCTGAAGCGCAAGCTGGGCTATGACGATTCGCTCGACGTGTTCGGCGTGCACGCCGTCGGTGGCATCGTCGGCGCGATCCTGACCGGCGTGTTCGCCTTCCCCGCGCTCGGCGGCGTGTGGGACCCGGGCGATGCGACGATCGGCGGCCAGGTCTGGGTGCAGATCAAGAGCGTGCTGTTCACGGTCGTGTTCTCGGGCGTGCTCTCGTTCGTGCTGCTGAAGATCGTGGATGCAGTGATCGGGCTGCGCGTCACCGCCGAGGAGGAGACGGTGGGTCTCGACCTCACGCTGCACGACGAACGCGGCTACAACCTCTAGCGCAGATCGACCCCCGGGGCGCCGATGGCGCCCCGGGGCCCGGTTCTCCCCCGTTTGGGCACCTTCGAGGTGCCCTTTTTTTGTCCGTTCGAGGCGCCCTGCGGTACCGGGTCTCAGTTTCGCCGTCCGGGTGCCCGGGTCCGCGGCGACGGGCCGGCGTCCTGCTAGACTCGCGGCGTTGCGTTGGAGGCAATCGCATGAAGCGAACGTGCACGCTGCTGATCGCGCTGCTGCTGGCCGGAGTGGTCCAGGCCGCGGAGGTCTACCGGACCACCGACCCCAAGGGCCAGCCTGTCTACACGGACCGGCCGGATCGCCTGCCCGCCGAGAGGCTCGACATCGCGAGCCGCTCGACAGACTCCGTCGAGGTGAAGAGCCGCTACGAGGCCGAGATGAAACGCTACGCCAAGGAGGAGGAGGCCGACGGAGCGGTCGTCGCGGAGGCGCAGGACGCGCGCAAGGCGCGGGAGCTGACCGCCGAGGATCAGGCCAAGCGCTGCATCGACGCGCGCCAGAAGTACGAGTCGCTGATGAACGCTCGCCGGATCTACGAGCGCGGCGAGACCGACGATGATCGGCGCTATCTCGATTCCGACGAGATCGACGCGGCGCGCGAGACGGCACGCAAATCCATGGAAGAGCTCTGCGCCGGATTATGACCACGGCGCCCAGGGTCGGCTTCGTCGGGCTCGGAGCGATGGGGCGCGGCATGGCCCGCTGCCTGCACCGGCGCGGCCTGCTCGAGTGCGTCTGGAACCGGTCCCGGCCGGCGTCCGATCAGATTGCCGGTGAGCTGCAGGTGCCCGTCCCGGGGAGCCCGGCCGAGCTCGCCGAGGCTTGCGACGTGGTCGTGCTCTGCGTATCGGCCGATGCAGACATGCTCGACGTCGTCGACCAGCTGGCCGGGACGTTAAAGCCGGGCGCGATCGTCGTCGACTGCTCGACGGTGAGCGCCGACACGGCGCGCGAAGCGGCGCGGCGACTGGGGCTGCGGGACGTGGACTTCCTGGACGCGCCGGTCAGCGGCGGCGTCGAGGGTGCCCGGCAGGGCACGCTCGCGATCATGGTCGGTGGGCCGGAGGCTGCGTTCGAGCGGGCAAGGCCGGTTCTCGAAGCCATGGGTGGAACCGTGACCCGCTTCGGCGAGACCGGGGCCGGACAGGCCGCGAAGGCCACGAACCAGATCATGTGCGCAGGCATCATCCAGGCCGTGGCCGAGGCGATGGCTTTCGCCAAGGCCGAGGGCCTTCCGCTCGAGGCGTTGATCGACACGCTGGGGAAGGGCGCAGGCTCGAGCTGGTATTTCGTCAATCGGGCCCCGAACATCGTGCGCGGCTCCTACCCGCCCGGCTTCCGCGTGCGCCTGCATGAGAAGGACCTGAAGATCTGCCGCGAAATGGCGGCCCGCCACGGCGTCGAACTGCCGCTGGTTGAGGCCGCCCTGGAACAGTACCGGCAGCTGATCGAGCAGGGACACGGGGACGAGGACATCTCGACGCTGTTCCGGCTCAAGGACGCGCTGTTCGAGGCCGGCGAACGCGTATCCAGGGAGCCGCCGGGAGAATGAAGCCCGCGCCTGGCGCGGCGATGCCCGCGGGCGAGCAACGCGGCTTCTACGTGCCCGACTTCTGCCAGCCGCGAGCAGTGCTCGCGATCGTGCTGATCGCCGCGCTGCTGTCGTTCGTACTCGCGCTGGCGCGCCAGTCGCTCGCGGGCTCATTCTGGATCGATCTCGCACGCACCTCGGCGTACCTGCTCTGGACGGGACTGCTCTGCGCCGGCGTGCTCTGCGTCAGCCGAGGCCGGCTGGCTGGAATGCCACTACCACGGGCCACGGGACTCGCACTCGTACTGATGGTCGGCACCGTCGCGCTGGTCTCCGAGGCGGTCTACTGGTTCGGACGGCTGTGGGCCGACCGGCTCGGGATCGCCTCCAGCCTGTTTCCCCAGGCGCACTGGTCGTTCCTGATCCCGAACCTGCTGATCGCCGGCATCGTCGGCGCACTCGCGCTGCGCTACTTCTATGTCGCGAGCCAGTGGCGCCGGAGCGTCGAGCTGGAGGCGCGGGCCCGTGTGAACGCGCTGCAGTCACGGATCCGCCCTCACTTCCTCTTCAACAGCATGAATACGATCGCGGCGCTGACGCGCAGCGACCCCGGTCGAGCCGAGGAAGCGATCGAGGATCTCGCAGACCTGTTCCGCGCCAGCCTCGGCGAATCCCGGGCGAAGATAAGCCTGCGGGAGGAACTGGAGGTCGCCCGCATCTACCAGCGCATCGAGCAGCTGCGGCTCGGGGAGCGACTGCAGGTGAAATGGAACGTTGCGCAGCTCCCGGCGAGGGCCGTCGTTCCCGGACTGCTGCTGCAGCCGCTGCTCGAGAACGCGATCGGCCACGGCATCGAGCCGTTGCCCGAGGGCGGCACGATCGCGGTCACTGGCAGCATCGAGGACGACGCCGTCGTGCTCGAGGTCGCGAATCCAGTGACGACCGCGGGGAAGGTCGCAAGGGGCGGTAACCGGATCGCGCTCGACAACATCCGTCAGCGACTCGAGCTGCTCTTCCCAGGCCGTTCGGCGGTCGAGGTGGAGGAAAGCACGGGCCGGTACCTGGTCCGGCTGCGCTTCCCTTGCGTGTTCTCCGAGGACGACCGGGGAGATACCGGACGGTGACAGGCGACGCCGCGGCGAAGCAGAATGCCGGGCCAATGGACACGATCCCACCCGCGCCCGACGAGGCGGCACTGCGTGCGCTCATCGTCGATGACGAGCCCCCGGCAAGGGAGCGGCTCCGGCGCCTGCTCGAGGAGATGCCGCGCGTCAGCGTGATCGCCGAGGCCGGCAACGGTCGGGAGGCGCTGGAGCTCTGCGCCGCGTTCGCGCCGGACGTCGTGCTGCTGGACATACGCATGCCCGGCATGGACGGCATCGAGGCCGCGCGGCACCTCGGGCGGATGCAGACGCCGCCCGCGGTGATCTTTACGACGGCCTACGACGAGCACGCGCTCGCGGCATTCGAGACACAGGCGCTCGGCTACCTGCTGAAGCCGGTCCGCCGCGAAAAGCTGGCGCGGGCGATCCGCCATGCTGCGCGACTCGCGACGCCGCAGCTGCTCAGGCTGGCGGAACACACCCGGCTCGGCCAGCGACGCACGCAGCTGTGCGCGCGCCACGGTGAGCAGCTCAGGCTCATTCCAGTCGAGGACATCTATTTCTTCTGCGCCGACCAGAAGTACGTGACCGTGCGTCACCGGCACGGCAGCGACCTGATAGACGAGTCGCTGCGGGCACTGGCCGAAGAATTCTCGCCCGAATTCCTGCGCATACACCGCAATTCGCTGGTGGCGCTGCGCCACGTACGCGCGCTCGAGCGCAACGCCGAGGGCCAGTACCTGGTGCGGTTCAAGGAAGCCGCGGAGACATTGCCGGTGAGCCGGCGCCACGCCGCAGGGGCCCTTCGGCAGTTCAGGAGCGGATTGAAGACATGGAATCCAACAGCAACGACCTAGGCGAAATCACGGTCACGATCCCGGACCCGGAGTCCGCGCAGCCGGACCGGTTCTGGTGGCGCGCAGGCGGACTGCTGCTGGTCCTCGGCGTGCTGTACCTCGTCTGGCGGATCATCGAGCCGCTATGGCAGCCCGTCGTCTGGGCACTTCTGCTCGGCGCACTGCTTGCGCCGCTGAACGAGAGGCTGACCGTGCGAGTCGGAGACCGCCGGCGGCTCGCAAGCGCGCTGACCACGACGTTGACGGTGCTGCTGTTCGTGCTGCCGGTGACAATGATCGCGGCCGCGGTGGCGGTGCAGGCGAGTCACCTGCTGACCAGGATCGACGCGCTGACGCCGAATGCGACCGGTGTCGCCACGCTCGACCTCGCGGCATGGCCGATACTGGAGAAGCCGGTAGCCTGGATCGAGGAACACGCCCACGTGTCGCTCGAGCAGTTGCAGAGCTGGGTGCTGACCGGCACCAAGAAGCTGCTGCAGGCCCTCGCCGCGTCCGGCGGCGCGGTCGTGATGGGCGCGGTCGGAACGATCGTCAGCTTCGTGCTGATGCTGTTCATGCTGTTCTTCGTGCTGCGGGACGGTCCGGCCGTCGCCAGACGTGCCGCCAGCCTGCTCCCGATCGAAGAGGGTCGACGCGCGCGGGCGCTGACTTTCCTCACCGACGTGACGCGCGCCGTGTTCGTCGGAGTCGGAGCCACGGCGCTGGTGCAGGGCATGCTCGTGGGCCTCGCCTTCTGGATAACGGGCCTGCCCTCGCCGCTGGTGTTCGGCGTCCTCGCTGCGCTGTTCGCACTGGTGCCGATAGTGGGCACGACGCTGGTCTGGGTACCCGCCGCGATCTATCTCGCCACGCTGGGCGATTACTGGCAGGCCATCTTCATGGCCGCATGGGGTACGCTGGTCGTGGGCATGGTCGACAATTTCCTCCGGCCGATGCTGATCTCCGGTCGTGCGGACGTGCCGACGCTGGCGGTCTTCCTCGGCGTCATGGGCGGCTTGTCGGCCTTCGGTTTCATCGGGCTGTTCGTCGGCCCGATCGTGCTCAGCCTGGTCGTCGCGTGGTTCCGCTTCGAGTCCGCGGAGCTCGCCGACAAGGCCGAGATGCAGCACTGAGCCAGGCATTGCACCGCGGACGGACCACAAATTGACCAAATCTATTCGCATCGCGACCCGCCGCAGCAAGCTCGCGCTTTGGCAGGCCGAACACGTCGCCGCGCTGCTCCGCGAAGCGCATCCCGGCCTCGTGGTCGAACTCGTGCCGATGAGCACGCAGGGCGACCGCGTGCTGGATCGGGCGCTTGCGGAGGTGGGCGGCAAGGGGCTGTTCGTCAAGGAACTGGAGGTGGCGCTCAGGGAGGGGCGCGCGGACATCGCCGTGCACTCGATGAAGGACGTTCCGAGCCAGCTGCCGGATGGATTTCGCATCGCCGCGGTGCTGTCGCGCGCGAACCCGCACGACGCGCTGCTGTCGCTCCGCCACGCGCGATTCGCGGAACTGCCGCGCGGGGCGCGGGTAGGCACCTCGAGCCCGCGCCGCCAATCGCAGCTGCGAAGCGCGCGAGAGGATCTCTCGCTGGAACTGCTACGCGGCAACGTAGATACGCGCCTGCGGCGCCTCGAGCAGGATGGACTCGATGCGATCCTGCTCGCCTGCGCCGGACTCGAGAGGCTCGGCCTCGGTGATCGCATCACGGAGGTGCTGGACATCGGCGTTTGCGTGCCTGCCGTGGGCCAGGGCGTCATAGGCATCGAATGCCGCGAGGACGATGCGGGCAGTGCTGAGCTGCTGCAGCCGCTGCACCACGCGGACTCCTCGCTGAGGCTCGAGGCTGAGCGGGCGTTTGCGCGCCGGCTCGGCGGCAGCTGTCACTCGCCGATCGCGGCCCATGCGACGCTCGACCACCAGCAGCTCACACTGCACGGTTTCATCGGTTCGCCGGACGGCAGCGAGACCTACCGCGACCGGATCGCCGGGCCGCAGGGCGACGCAGAGGCGCTCGGTGAGCTGCTCGCGGCACGCATGCAGGCCGCGGGCGGGGGCGCGCTTCTCGAGCGGCTGGCCGCGGACGCTGATCACAGCCCGTGAAAGCGTCGCTTGCGGGAATCACGGTGGTGGTCACCCGCCCTGCCGCACAATCCGGTCCTTTCGTCGCGTCGCTGCATGCGGCTGGAGCCGAGCCGATCGCGATTCCGGCGCTCGTGATCGAGCCACTGGCGCTGGATCCGGCCGAGGCGCCGGCCGACCCGGACTGGTTGATCTTCACCAGCGCCAATGCGGTGGAGCACTACCCGGGCCCGTTGCCGGGTACCGGGAGGTCCCGGATCGCGGCCGTCGGGCGCGCCACGGCCCGGGCACTCGCCGAGCGCGGCATCAAGGTGGACGCACTGCCGCGGGAGCGGTTCGACTCCGAGGGCCTGCTCGCGCTGCCGCAGTTCGCGGCGCCGCTCCGCGCAAAGGTGCTGATCGTTCGCGGACAGGGTGGCCGTGAACTGCTGCGGGAGGAGCTCGAGAGGCGTGGCGCCGAGCTGAGTGTGGCCGAAGTCTACCGGCGTCGTCGTGCCGCGGCCGACCAGCGCGCGCACGCGCTGATAGCGGAGGCCCTCGCAGCGGGCCGGCACATCGTGACCACAGTCACCAGCGTCGAGATCCTGGAGGGCCTGCTCGCGCAGCTTCCCGAAGCGATTGCTGGTCCACTGCGGCAGACGACGCTGCTGGTGCCGGGCGAGCGCGTCGCATCGGCGGCGGCGCAGCTCGGCTGGCGCGGACCGCTGGTACGGGCGACCAGCGCCGAGGACTCGGCCATGCTGCAGGCCCTGAAGCAGGCCACGTCGCATGGCGAGGGATCGGGACCCGCGTGATACGATCCCGAAGGCGGTCAGTGCCTTCGTCTCCCACGCCCCGATGTCCGCAGAAATCGAATCGCTCAAGACAGAAAGCCGTCTGCGCCGCTCGGCGGGCGTGAGCCCGGTGCTGGTCGTGCTGACCGTGCTGGCGCTGCTGCTCGCCGTGCATGCCCAGTTGCGTTTCGGCCAGCTCGACGGCCGCATCGAGCGTCTGCGTGACCGGCTGGTGGAACTGCGCGAAGCGCAACAGCAGCTTTCCGACCGGCTGGAGGCCGCGAGCATCCAGTCGTCAGCGGACACGGCCCGCTTGCGCCGGCACATCGAGAGCCTCGCCGAGACGCCGCTGCGGGTCGCGGAGCTGGGTCGGAGTGTCGAGGAGCTGCGTGCCCGTACCGAGGCGCCGCAGCGCGTGTGGGTGCGCGCCGAGGCGCTGTACCTTCTCGAGCTGGCCGAGCGACGGCTCAAGCTCGAGCGTGATACCGCCACGGCGATCGCGGCGATGGAAGCGGCCGACGCACGGCTGGCCACCGTTCGAGACCCGGCCGTCGAGGCCGTTCGCGCGCAGCTCGGGCGCGAGCTCGCCGCGCTCCGGGCTGTCCCGCAGCCTGACCTGGCCTCCGTCTACGCGCGCCTCGCCGAGCTCGAGCGTACCGCGACCGGCTTTCCGGTGCTGGGCGTTCCGATCGCGACCGCGGGTCGCGTCGAGCCGGTCGAAGCCGAACCCCGCTCGCCGCTCGAACGGGCCTGGTACCGGGTCCGCCAGGCGAGCCGGGACATGCTGTCGCTGCGTCGCGTGGATCCCGACACGGCCCGGCTGGTGACGTTGGAGGAGGAGGCGCTGCGGCGGCAGCACCTCGAGCTGCTGCTGTTCGCGGCGCGTGTCGCGGCGATGCAGCAGGACCGGGCGGTCTACGCGGATACGCTCCGCGCCGCGGACTCCTGGCTCGCGCAGTACTTCGATGCGAGCGCAGAGGAAGTCGCCGCAGCCCAGGCCGAGCTCAGCGAACTCGCGGGCATCGATATAGATCCCGAGTATCCGGAAATCGGCGGAGCCGCGAGACTGCTGGGGCGAGTGGGCAACAACGCCGGCGGCGACGACCGCGAAGCCCGATGAAGGGCGCCGTGACGGTCGCACTCGTGCTGCTCGCCGGCGGCCTGCTGGCCCACCTGCTGCTGACCGATCCGGGATATGTCTCGGTACGCATCGGTCGAACGCTGTTCGAGACGACCGTGCCGGTCGCGCTGCTGCTGCTGTTCGGCGGACTGGCCTTGCTGGGACTCCTGCTGCGCGCCGTGACGATGCGGCGGCGCATAGCACGGCTCGGAACCGAGCGTCGCCAGCGCCACGCGCGCCGGGACGCCCAGCTCGGCATCGTCGAACTCGCGGCCGGAAACTGGAAGCGCGCGGAGGACCTGCTGGTGCGGTCCGCCGAGGAATCGGAATCGCCCGCTGCGAACTTCCTGCTCGCTGCGCGCGCCGCTGACCTGCTGGATGCTCCCGAACGGCGCGACCAGTGGCTGACCCGAGCGCAGGAATAC
>DATIRA010000406.1:0-1896 GCA_035470225.1 Steroidobacteraceae bacterium
GATCACCTGCGGCCCCAGCATCGCCGGCCGGTCGTAGCGGTAACGGGTCTCGTGGGTCAGCGCGACGTGGATGGACATGCTAGCGCCGTCCGCGGCGCCCGCCACCGAAGCTGCGGCCGGGGCCGCCGGTGCCCGCCGCCCGATGACGGGGCGGATTGGCGCGCGAGGCCGGCCGCGGCTGCGCATGATGTGCGGCCGGTCGCGCCGGCTCCGGAGCGACGACCCGGATCACCGAACGGTCGAACGGCAACACCTGGATCTTCCGGCCCAGCACGCGCTCGATCGCGCGCAGGCGATCGTGCTCGTCGTCCGAGACCAGCGACAGCGCCTGTCCGGCACTGCCGGCGCGGCCGGTGCGTCCGATCCGGTGCACGTAGTCCTCGGGCACGTGCGGCAGCTCGTAGTTCACGACCTGCGGCAGCTCGCTGATGTCCAGGCCACGCGCCGCGATGTCGGTCGCGACCAGGACCTGCACCTTGTATGCCTTGAAATCCGCCAGCGCCCGCGTACGTGCACTCTGCGACTTGTTGCCGTGTATCGCCGCGCACTGCAGGCCGTCCCGCTCGAGCTGCTGGGCCAGCCGGTTGGCGCCGTGCTTGGTGCGCGTGAACACCAGCGTCTGCGGCGTGGCACCCTCGCGCAGCAGGTGGCTCAGCACGGCCCGCTTCTCGCCCTGCGTCACCATGTGCACGCGGTGCTCGACGAGCTCCGCGGGGGTATTGCGCGGCGAGACTTCGACAGTGAGCGGTTCACGCAGCAGGCTGTTCGCCAGCGTGCGGATCTCGTCGGAGAACGTCGCGGAGAACAGCAGGTTCTGGCGCGCCTTCGGCAGCATCCCCAGCACCCGGCGGATGTCGCGGATGAAGCCCATGTCGAGCATCCGGTCCGCCTCGTCCAGCACCAGGTGGCGGATCTTCGTCAGATCTATCGCGCGCTCGTTGGCATGGTCGAGCAGGCGGCCGGGCGTGGCAACGACGATGTCGACGCCCTGGCGCAGCGCGTCCACCTGCGGCCTCGGACTCACGCCACCGAAGATCAGCACGGTGCGCTGCCGGAGGTGACGGCCATAGAACTGGAACGATTCGCCCACCTGCGCGGCGAGTTCGCGCGTCGGGACGAGCACCAGCGTCCGCGGCGCACGCGAGCCGCCCGGATTCGGGTGCTCGTCGGCCATCCTCTGCAGCAGCGGCAGCGCAAAGGCCGCCGTCTTGCCCGTGCCGGTCTGGGCCGCGGCGAGCAGGTCGCGGCCCTCGAGCACCGCAGGGATGCCACGGGCCTGGATCGGGGTGGGCCGGTCATAGCCCTGTTCCTGCACCGCGCGCAGGAGTTCGGCCGAGAGGCCGAGCGTATCGAAAGACATGATTTTCAAGGTCCATCGCGCTTCTCCCGCGCAGGCGGGAACCGGACGAAGCGAGTCGTTCGTGTATCGGGATCGAAGACGCGAAATGCAGACGACGATCAGTCTGCAGGAGGGGCCGCGAGGGTCCCCACTGATCGGGGGACGCCGAAGAACCTCGGGCGCAGACCGGACTGCGCGGCGGCAAACTGCGGCGGACTTTAGCAGAAGCGGCGCAGGGCCGCTTGGGTTTCAGGGGCATCCGGGCCGACTCGGGGCGACCTGGCCTCGCCCGTCGTGGTAGAAAGCAGGCAGATCGTCGTCCCCCGCCCCACCCGAACGGGCTGCACGGGGTCGTCACAGACTGCGCAGGGAAAACTTTGAGCGACCCGGTCTATCTGTTCGGCGAGAGCTCGATCGGCCAGCGAGCCGCGCTCCGGACGCTGCGGATGCTGGGCTGGCACGCGTCCTCGGCGGCCCCTCCAGGGCCCAAGGGGCTGGTCATCGTCTATCCACACACATCGAACTGGGATTTCTTCTATGGCGTGCTGTTTCGGTTC
>DATIRA010000407.1:0-5149 GCA_035470225.1 Steroidobacteraceae bacterium
CGCGGATCGGATGCAGGGCTCCACTCAGCGAGAGCTCGCCGTACAGTTCCGTCCCGTCGAAGGACTCAGCCGGCAGCTGGCCCGAGGCGACCAGTATCCCGACCGCGATCGGCAGATCGAAGCGACCGCCTTCCTTCGGCAGGTCGGCCGGCGCCAGGTTCACGGTGATCCGCCCTGGCGGCATCTCGAAGCCGCAGTTCGCGAGCGCGGCGCGCACGCGGTCGCGGCTTTCCTTCACCGCGGTCTCTGGCAGCCCGACGATCGAGAACGAGGGCAGGCCACTGCCCTCGTCCACCTCGACCCGCACCAGTGGCGCATCCATGCCCTGCTGGGTGCGGCTCAGTATCGTCGCGAGCGTCATCGCAGGCCCCGCTGTCCGTGAGCCCGCAGCATGCGCGGCGGCGACCGGCCGCGGCCAAGCGGGATTTCCGGCCGATTCGCATAGAATGCCGCGATGAAGCTCCACCAGCTCCGCTACCTCGCGGCCATCGCGCAGAACGGCCTGAACATCACGGCGGCCGCGGAGAAGCTGCACACCTCGCAGCCCGGCGTCTCCAAGCAGATCAAGCTGCTCGAGGACGAGCTCGGCTTCCAGATATTCGTGCGGGACGGGCGCAACCTGAGCCGGGTCACTCCGGCCGGCCAGCAAGTCATCGACCGGGCGATCCGGATCCTGCGCGAGGTGCAGAACATCAAGCGCCTCTCGGACGACTACAAGGACGAGTCGCGCGGCTCGCTGTCGATCGCGACGACGCACACCCAGGCACGCTACGTGCTCCCCGAGGTGATCCGGCGCTTCCGCGAGCAGTACCCGGAAGTGCGGCTGCACCTGCACCAGGGCACCTCGGAGCAGATCGGCGAGATGGCGGCGCTGGACCGGATCGACTTCGCCATCGCGACCGGTTCGCAGTCGCTGCTCGACGGCTATACGCTGCTGCCCTGTTACCGCTGGCACCGTCACGTCGTGGTCCCCAAGGGCCATCCGCTCGCGAAGCAGAAGGCTCCCACGCTCAGGCAGCTGGCGGCCCATCCGATCATCACTTACGTGTTCAGTTTCTCAGGCCCCTTGTCGTTGCACGAGATCTTCGCCGCGGAAGGCCTCGTGCCCGACGTCGTGCTGACCGCGCGCGATGCCGACGTGATCAAGCGCTACGTCCGGCTCGGGCTCGGCATCGGCATCGTCGCGAGCCTTGCGATCGACCCCGCGGAGGACGCGGACCTGGTGCGGATCGACACCTCGCACCTGTTTCCGGCGCACGAGACCTGGATCGGCTTCCGCCGCGGCGGGCTGCTGCGCAAGTACCAGCTCGATTTCATGCAGCTGTTCGCGCCTCACTTCGAGCGGCACGTGATCGAGCGCGCAGCCCAGGCCGAGTCGCAGCAGGCCGTGCAGGCGCTGGTCGCGGACCTCGAGCTGCCGCTGCGCTGAGGCATGGTCGCCGGCCGCAGACTCGGCTCCACCACCGCGCCGTTCGAGGCGGGCGGC
The DNA here is from genome assembly GCA_035470225.1 of Steroidobacteraceae bacterium. Taxonomy (GTDB): domain Bacteria; phylum Pseudomonadota; class Gammaproteobacteria; order Steroidobacterales; family Steroidobacteraceae; genus DATIRA01. Next base: position 1,487 of record DATIRA010000407.1, read on the forward strand.
ATGGACATGCTGCGGGCCCTGCCGGAGGTCTTCGGCTACACGCGCCACGCCGTCGAGCTCGTCTGGCGCACCAGTCGGCCGCTCACCGTCGCGCTCGCGGCGCTGACGCTGGTGGCGGGACTGCTGCCCGCTGCGATCGCCTGGATCGGCGCGCGGATCGTCGATGCGGTGCTGGCGGCAATCACCGCGCATGCGGCGGGTTCCACGGACCTCTCGACGGTGCTCGGCTGGGTGCTGCTCGAGGGCCTGCTGGTGGCGGCGCTCGCGGCCGCGCAACGCGGGCTCTCGACCTGCCAGTCGCTGCTCAGGGCCCAGCTCGGCCAGCGCGTCAACGAGATGATCCTCGAGAAGGCGCTGACGCTGGAGCTGCGGCACTTCGAGGACTCGGAGTTCTACGACAAGCTGACGCGCGCGCGCCGGGAGGCTTCCACCCGGCCGCTGTCGCTGGTCATGCGCAGCTTCGGCCTGGTGCAGAACGCGATCGCGATCGTGAGCTTCGCGGTGCTGCTCTGGCAGTTCTCGCCCTGGGCCGTCGCGGTGCTGTTTCTCGCTGGGCTGCCGGCCTTCGTCGCGGAGGCGAAGTTCTCCGGCGATGCGTTCCGACTGTTCCGCTGGCGCTCGCCCGAGACGCGCATGCAGATGTACCTGGAGACGGTGCTCGCGCGCGAGGACCATGCCAAGGAGGTCAAGCTCTTCGAGCTCTGGCCGCTGCTGCTCGAGCGCTACCGGCAGATTTTCCGCAAGGTGTTCAAGGAAGACCGGGCGCTGACGATCCGGCGCGACACCTGGGGCTTCTTCCTGGGACTCATCAGCACCGGTGCGTTCTACGCAGCCTATGCCTGGATCGCGGTCAGCGCGGTGCGGGGCAGCATCACGCTCGGCGAGATGACGATGTACGTGCTGCTGTTCCGGCAGGGCCAGGCCGCGGTCTCGGCGAGCCTGGCCGCGATCGGCGGCATGTACGAGGACAATCTCTACCTGTCCACGCTGTACGAATACCTCGACACGCCCGTCGACACGCCGCCGGGCAGCGCGACCCGGGGGCCCGACCCCGCGGACGGCGTGCGCTTCGAGCGGGTGAGCTTCACCTACCCGGGCGCCACCGAGCCCGCCGTCGAGGACGTCTCGTTCCACCTGCGGCCGGGCGAGAGCCTCGCGCTGGTCGGCGAGAACGGTTCGGGCAAGACGACGCTGATCAAGCTGCTCACGCGGCTGTACCTGCCGTCCTCGGGTCGCATCATGCTCGAGGGCCTCGACCTCGCCGAGTGGGATCCCGGCGTGCTCAGGCGCCGCGTCGGAGTGATATTCCAGGACTTCGCGCGCTACCAGCTCAAGGTCGGCGAGAACATCGGTGTCGGCGACGTCCAGCGGTTCGAGGACGAGGCGCTGTGGCGCGAAGCGGCCGAGCTATCGACCGCGATGCCGTTCGTCGACGAGCTGCCGCAGGGCTTCGAGACGCAGCTCGGAAAGTGGTTCAAGGACGGCCGCGAGCTCTCGGGCGGCCAGTGGCAGAAGATCGCGTTGGCGCGGGCCTTCATGCGGCGTGGGGCCGACATCCTGGTGCTGGACGAGCCCACCGCGGCGATGGATGCCCGCGCCGAGGCGGAAGTGTTCGAGCGCTTCCGCAAGCTCGCGGTGGGCCGCATGGTGATCCTGATCTCGCACCGCTTCTCGACCGTGCGGATGGCAGACCAGATCCTGGTCATCCAGGGCGGACGCATCCTCGAGCGCGGCACGCACGAGGAACTGATGCAGCAGCACGGGCACTACGCGAACCTGTTCGCGCTGCAGGCGAAAGGTTACCGCTGAGCAGCCATCGGGCAGTGCGGTCGTGCCTGTAGGCCGGGGCAGCAGCCGGCCCGCGCCTTTCGATGCCAACGACGCGCCGGACTACTCCGGCAGCGTCTCGCCCGAGCCACCCATCTCCGCCGGAAAGTCCTTCAGCTTGGGCAGGCCGTCCCGGACGCGGAGCTTGGCTTCCTGGTAATTCACGTGCAGCGCCGGCCGGAACGGGAAATCCGGGATAACCGCTGCATAGACGTCGATCAGCCCCATCCCCGGGTGATCCGAGAAAACGTGTCCGCCGCAGGTCCTGCACCATTTCCGGTGGCTGTTCGGCGTCTTGGCGTAGCTACCGATGTTGTCGGCACCGCTCGTGATCTGCACCGCCTCGGGCTTCCACAGCGTGAACGCGTTGACCGGCCCGGCCGACCAGTGACGGCACGACTCGCAATGGCAATAGCCCATTGCGGCCGGCTCGCCGCTGACGGTCCACTGCACTGCGCCGCAGAAGCAACTCCCTGCATAGGACTTCTCGCCGCTCATTGGAACTCCCCCTTTGTGTTGTGTGACTCTGTAATCCGGATGCCGGGCCACCGGTCCGGAGAGTCTAGTCGATTCGTATGATTGCCACGAAGGGCCAGCGCCCGTCCGCCGAGAGCGCCGGCGACAAGGTCAGCGAAATGACCCCGGCCGTGGATCAGGCTGTCCAAGGGATCGTTATCCCCGCGCAGCCACCGCGTCGCCACGGGGGCCCTGCACGATATGCTCCAACAACTCCGCCAGCAGGGCCGGCGCGCTGATCATCGGCAGGTGGTCGGTGGGCAATTCGAAATACGCCCAGCCGGCGGCGCTGGCCCGTTCCGCCTGTGCGGCGATCACCTCGCCCAGGCCGAAGAACCACCCCTCGGGCTTTGCGGTGCAGTGGACGTAGGCGTGTGGGATTTTCGCGACGGCCGGGTTCCTTCCCTCGAGCGGCTGCGTAACCGTCCTCAGCGGCTGCGCCACCCAGCGCGGTGGCTGCACATCGTCGCGAGGCACGCGCCAGCCGTCGCCGAAGCGTCGCGCAGCATCGAGCAGGGGAGCGGAGACCGCCGGCCCGAGCAGTTCCATCCAGCACTGTCCGTGCTCGGGAATGAGCGTGTCCAGATAGATGAGCTGGCTGAATCGCTCCGGCATCCGGTGCGCCACACCGGTCGCGGCCATCGCGCCGGAACTCGAGGCCACCATCACGATGCCCTCGAGTTCCTCGCAACGTATGACACCCGCAAGGTCCTGCACGTGCAGGTCGAGGTCCGTATCTGGAGCCGCCAGATGGGCACGCTCACCCAGACCGCTCAGTGTCGGTGAGTGGACTTCGTGCCCGGTCGCGCGCAATCGACGCTCGACCTCCCGCCAAGTCCAGCCACCCGCGAATCCGCAGTGCACGAGCAGGAAGGTGGCCACGTGGAAACGTCGCCTATTCGACGATATTGAGCATGCGGAGAACCAGCGTCGGCAGCACGCCGACGGCGATCAGGAACATCGAGATGTCCATGACGTTCTCCCTGTTATCCGCCTTCCAACACGGGCGCCGAAGTCTACGCCGGTCCGATCCGCTGACCAACGGCCCGATCCCAGCAGACAGCGCAGACGACATCCGGCGACCGCCCGCCCGACCCGGGACCGGCCATACGTCTGCGCGCCGGGCGCGTCCAATGGATGCGATTCGGCTCGCACCCTGACAATCGCTTATTCTTCGCGCACGTTCCTTGCAAGCGACGGACGGACGTCCGACGCCCAGGCCCGGACCATGACTCTCCCAGATTACGAAAAGCTCGGAGTCTTCTATCTAGGCCGCGAACTCGACGCCGAATCGCAGCAATTGCGCGACCCCCTGCTCTA
>DATIRA010000408.1:0-10977 GCA_035470225.1 Steroidobacteraceae bacterium
AACAGCGTCATCCAGTCGCTGGCTTCGCCGCCGTCGCCGGAGCGGAGTTCCTCGACCTCGTAGCTGCCGGTCTGGTCCCAGGTGAGAAGCACGTCGAGCAGGTCGCTGTCGATGGCGATGTACTTGACGTTCTGCGAAGCGACCCTGGCCGTGCAGCGTCGCGGCAGCACCGGTGCCAGCGGGTGGCGGGCGTCGGGCGTGCCGCCCTTCACCGAGCCGATGACGCGGCCCTCCGACATGTACTCGACGATGCCGGACACGACGTAGATCGTGCGCTTGTCGGTATCGCCTTCCTTGAACAGCAACCGGCCCTGGCCCATGTCCCGCACCGCGGTCTTCCGCGACAAGGCATGGAGGTTGTCCTTCTTCATCCCGTCGAAAGGCGAGAAGGTCTTCAGCAGGCGCAGGTCGACGGGATTTGACTGGTCGCTCATGGGACGCTGGATCCTATCATAGGCCCCTGCCGGTAAATTGCTCCCAACCGCGGTCCGGGCGGACGCGTGGACCGTGAACTGCTTCGAGTTCCTTAAGCCGCGCGACGATCTCGCCGCAGCCGCGCTCCCGGGCGTATCGCAGCGGCCCGCCACGGAACGGGGCGAACCCTGAGCCGAAGATCACGCCCGCATCCACCAGGTCCTCGTCCGCGACCACGCCTTCGCGCAGCACCGTAACCGCCTCGTTCACCATCGGCAGCAGCAGCCGGTCCGTGAGGTCGTCGGGCGCGCCCGCCGGGCCCGGTGCAGGCTTGACAGCCTTGCCGGCCTGCCACTCGTATAGTCCCTGACCGCTCTTGCGTCCCAGGCTGCCTGCCTCGACCAGTGGTACGAGTGCCTCCGGCGCCGGTCTTCCGGAGGCATCGGCGAGGATCCGGCCGACATGCAGGCACACATCGAGCCCGACGGTATCCGCGAGCTCGATCGGCCCGATCGGCATGCCGAACTCGACGGCCCGCTGGTCGATCAGCGCCAGCGGAACGCCCTGCTCGGCGGCCAGCATCGCCTCGGTCAGATAGGGCATCAGCACCCGGTTCACCAGGAATCCCGGTGCACTGCGGCAGGGCAGCGGCAGCTTGTCCACGCCCCGGGTGAAGGCCAGCGCTGCGGCGCGCACCGCTGCGGAGGTCTGCGCGGATTCGACCACCTCCACCAGCGGCATCTGCGCCACTGGATTGAAGAAATGCAGCCCGACCAGGCGACCGGGATCGGCCAGTGCGCCGTTCAGCGACTCCAGCGCGATGCTCGAGGTGTTGGTGGCGATCACCGCGTCCGGCTTCATGCGCGGCTCGAGCGTCGCGTACAGGGCCCGCTTCGCCTGCGCGTCTTCGAAGATCGCCTCGATCACGACGTCCGCTTCGGGGACGCCGGTGCCTTCGACGTCGGGCCGCAGTCGCTCGGCCCATGCTGCGGCCTGCCCGGGCGCACGCTCGCGTTTGCCAAAGAACGCCCGGGCTCTCTCGATGGCCGGGCCAACGAGGTCCTCGGTTCGATCCTGCAGTGTCACCGTGAACCCTCGCAGCGCGCACCAGGCCGCGATATCGCCGCCCATGACGCCGGCGCCAACTACGTGTACGTGACCGGAGCGTGGCACCGACGAGCCACCCAGCGACTTCATGCGTTCCTGCAGGAAGAACACCCGCACCAGATTGCGCGAGGTCGGCGTGCAGACCAGCCGCGCGACCGATTGCGCTTCCGCCTCGTAGGCGGTGCGCGGGTCGGCGCCGAACTTCTGCCACAGCTCGACGATTGCATAGGGTGCCGGATAGTGCTCCGGCCGGGCGCGGCGGGCCACCTGCTGGCGGACCTTGTTCGCGACGAATCCCCGCAGCGGCCGTGTCGACAACAGTCGCTCGCGGAACGATGCGCGGGCTGGTCGCGGTCGGGCGCGCAGCAACGCGCCCGCCGCCTCGTTGAGTTCCGATGCCGGGACGACTCGATCGACGAGACCCAGGCGCAGTGCCTTTTCCGGGCGCAGGTTCCGGCCCGTCAGCATCATGTCCATCGCCGCGGTAACGCCGACGAGCCTGACGAGCCGGACCGTCCCGCCGAACCCGGGATGGATCCCGAGCAGCACTTCAGGCACACCCAGCACGACCGAAGGGTCGTCGGCACAGACCCGGTAACGGCAGGCGAGGGCGAGTTCCAGGCCGCCTCCGAGACAGTAGCCGTTGATCGCAGCGACCGTCGGACAGGGCAGGCGCTCGAGACGATCCAGGATCGCATGTGCGGCGCGAACGTACGGCACGGCCTCCTCGGGTGAGCGCACCATGCCGAATTCCTTCACGTCCGCGCCGGCGATGAAGCCGCTCTTGGCCGATGTGATCACGAGGCCGGCCGGCGCCATGCGCTCGACTTCGATGATCATCGCGTCGAGTTCTTCCATCGCCGCGCGCGACAGCGAATTGGCGCTCGCGCCGGGCTTGTCGAACACCAGCCATGCGATGTTGCCGGCGTCCAGCTCCAGCGACCACTGCCGGTCGACGGCGCGCATCTCATCAGTCATCAGGAAGTCCTGTCGTGGGTGTCAGGCGGCAGCCGGCTGGCCGCTGACCTTGAAATCGCAGACCAGCGGCCTGTGATCGGAAAATGTGACGTCCGGCACCCGCAGCGACTCGATCTCTATGCCGCGCGAATGCAGTATGAAGTCGAGTTCCATGCGCGGGCGCCGCGCCGGATAGGATGGAATCCTGTCGCGATTGGCGCTGGTGAGGCCCGCGGCTTCCATGAACAGCGCCATCTCATGCTCGCCCCAGAACGTATTGAAGTCGCCGGCGATCATCACCGGCTTCGGCGTCTGCTTGACGAGCTGGAACAGGTGGCGGAGCTGCGCGTGGCGGTGACGGAACTTGAGCGACAGGTGCACCAGGAACACGCACAGATCGTCGAGTTCCAGCTCGATGATCAGCCGCTTGATACCGGTGTCGAAGTAATGGAAACGCTCACCATGCACGCGGGGTGCCGCCAGGAATGCGTTGGCCTGCTTGTTCACGATCGGGACCAGCGTGTTGATCGAGGTGACACCGTACTTGCACTGGTAGGTCGAGTAGTGCCCGAGCGATTCCGCGATCACCTCGGCCTGGTTGACCCGGCCGGTGCGGATCGAGCCCGTATCGACCTCGATCAGGCCCACGATGTCGGGGTCCTCCGACTTGATGAAGCGGATGATCCCTTCGAGCACGCGCGGATTGCTGCGCAGATAACCGGCGCCGGGCACCGGCAGATGGAAGGCCGCACCGGTCCCGGTCGCATAGCGGATGTTGTAGAGCATCAGGCGCATGAGGCGCGATAGTATAGTTCCAGGTCACAATCTGGTACGCGCAACCTGAGCTAAACTCAGCGATGGATCGACCCTCAGCAGCCGAAGGAGGTCCCATGAGCAGCGTGTCGCAGAAAAACCCGGTCCGCCTGTTCGTTGCTCATCTGTGGAGCGAGGACCAGGATTATCACCGGATCTTCGAATATCTGGAGAGCGCGACCAACTTCTTCTACCTGAACACGAGCGCGCCCGACAGGCGTCCCGCGGACGACCGGGAGTCCCAGCGCGACGAGCTGCGCAGGCAGATCAACGAGGCCGAGCTCGTGATCATCCCGGCGACACTCTACCGGCAGAACCGGGACCTCGCCGAATTCCAGCAGCATTGCGCCAAGGCCTTCGACAAGCCGGTGATCGTGCTGGAGCCCTTCGGGGGCAGCGATACGATCCCGCCGGCGGTTCAGGAGCTGGCGGACGAGCTGGTGCCGTGGGATCAGCGGCAGCTCGTGGACGCGATCAAGCGGCAGGCGCGTCACGAGGAGACGACGCGCTTCGACGTGATCGAGTTCAAGCTGGACTGAGCCGCTCAGTCCTCGTTTGATACCGCGCGAAGCTGCGTCGGCTGTCGTCCGGCCTGCGCGCGCGCGGTCCGCGACGACAGTGCCGCGAACATCATCACGATGCTCGCGCCATGGCGACCCGCCTCGGTCTCGCTCATTTTCAGCACGCTGGCCTCGACGGAGCCGCGCACTCCGCAGGCCTCCGCGGAGGTGAGCGCCCTGACCAGTCGCTCGAAGTCGTCCTGTACTTCGGGTATCAGCTCATCCGAGTCTGTTTCCGCGAGATGCTGGAGGTAGGCGTGCATCAGGCGCTGCTTGACGGGACCGTGCCCGGCGAGCAGCACTGATGCGTCGCGAAACCGTTGCCAGATCTCGGTCATTTTGCCCCCTAAATCTATTTCTTATTCAATTATTAACGTTTGATATTTCAAGTAAATTATCCCGCCGGCCTCGCCTGAAACCACATAGGAATCAGGCAACTACGGCTGGAATATACGCCCCCATCGAGGAAATGCAATCAGCAGCTTGAGTGTTGTAATCAATCAAGCCCGACGGGCTCGCACGGGCCCTGGGTGCTAGAGTCGCCGGCCGACATTCACCGTCCATCGAGGTCATGATGCGAGCTTCATTGCAGGTGGTCGCTGCGGCGATTTCGCTGCTGTCAGCGGGCTGCGTGCAACTGCCCGAGCGTCCGCAGTTGCCGGTCGAGCAGGCAGTTGCTGTCGCAAGCGGCACCGTACTCGACGAGGTTGTCGGGCCGGCCGAGGCGCGCCATCCAGGTGAGTCCGGTTTCCGTCTGCTGAGTGCCGGCACCGAGGCGTTCGCGCTGCGCGCGCGGACCGCCCAGGTCGCCGGCCGGAGCCTCGATGTGCAGACCTACATCTGGCATCCCGACCTGACCGGTCGGCACCTGGCCTTCCTGTTGCTGTCGGCGGCTGATCGTGGCGTTCGCGTCCGCGTGCTGGTGGACGACATGGATGCGCGTGGAATGAATTTCGGTTTCGCGGCGCTCGACGCTCACCCCAATATCGACGTGCGAATGTTCAACCCGCTGCCATCGCGCGAAGGCACATTCGCAATGATCGGCGACCTGATGGCCGACTCGAAGCGACTCAACCACCGCATGCATAACAAGACCTGGATCGCCGACAACCGGATCGCCGTGGTCGGTGGCCGTAACCTCGGGGACGAGTATTTCGGCGCGAGCGACGACGTCAACTTCGTGGACCTAGACTTCGCGATGATAGGTCCGGTGGTCCGCGATGCCTCAGCGTCCTTCGACAAGTACTGGAACTCGCGGGCGGCCTATCCGGTCTCGCTGCTGAGCCCGGAGGGCGTCACCGAAGAGGCGCTGGGGCGCCTGAGAGAGGACCTCGACGCGTCCGCGGGCGAGGCACGCGAGAGCCCCTACGCGGAGCTGCTGTTGCGCGACGACGCGGTCCGGCGGCTCGTCAGCGGGGACTGGTCGATGTCCTGGAGCGGCGAATACAGCTTCATTTCCGACGATCCGCTCAAGGCGCTCAAGGAACCGGGCCGGGAGTCGGACGTGCTCGGCAGTCTGTTGCCCGTGCTCCGCGGCGCGGAGCAGACCCTTGCCATCATTTCGCCATACTTCGTTCCCGGCGAGCGGGGTACGCGCGCGTTGGTCGAGGAAGCGAGCTCAGGAACCCAGGTCATGGTCCTGACGAACTCGCTCGCCGCGAATGACGTTGCCGCCGTTCACGGCGGTTACTCGCAGTACCGCAGGGACCTGCTGAAGGGCGGGGTTTCGCTGTGGGAGCTGAAGCCTCTGCCCGGTACCGGAAGCCACGGAAGTTTCTTCGGGTCCAAGGGTGCAAGCCTGCACACCAAGGCGCTGGTAGTGGACACGCGGGCGTTGTTCGTTGGAAGTTACAACCTGGACCCGCGCTCGACCTCGCTGAACTGCGAGCAGGGCGTGCTGGTGCACGACGAGCCTCTTGCGCGGCAGTTCCGCCGGATATTCGACCAGCAGTCCGCAGGGGAGCGCGCGTGGCAGGTCACGTTGCAGCAGGGCAGCATGCGCTGGTCTGACGGATCCGAGACCCTCGACTCGGAGCCGCAGGCGTCGCCTGGTCGCCGCTTCCAGGCCTGGCTCGCACGCGTGTTTCCGATCGAGTCTCAGCTCTGAAATCGGGCGTGTCGGCGCAATGAGTCCCGAGGCATGAATCCCTACGCGACAGCCACCCAGATCATCGAGTCGATACGCGCAGGAACGTCGTCGGCCACGGACTGGCTCGAGCTCTATATCCAGCGCCGTCTCTCATTCAACGGGCGCATCAACGCGATCGTCAGCTCGGACGACGAGGCGGCCCTGGCGCAGGCACGCGCGATCGACGCAGCGGTCCGCTCCGGCGGCGAGCCGGGCGCACTCTGCGGCCTGCCGGTGACGGTCAAGGATGGCATCAACCTCCGTGGCCTGCCCTCGACTGGCGGAATGCTGGAGCCTGCGGCCGCAATAGCGTCCGAGGATGCCCCGACTGTTCGCAGCCTGCGGGCGGCTGGCGCAGTCCTGCTTGGCAAGACCAACGTCCCGGTCGGCAATTCGGACTGGCAGGCGGACAATCCCGTCTTCGGTCGAAGCAACAATCCCTGGAATCCGCTGCTGACGCCAGGTGGCAGCACCGGCGGAGGCGCCGCAGCCGTCGCGGCCGGTCTGTCTGCGGCGGAACTCGGCAGCGACATCGGCGGGTCCATCCGGATTCCTGCGGCATTCTGCGGAGTCTTCGGGCACAAGCCGAGCCTGACCGCGCTGCCGCGCAGCGGGCATTTCCCGCGCGGCAATGTTCCGAACCCGGGCCAGGTTCTGGGCGTGCAGGGACCGCTCACGCGCAGTGCCGGTGACCTCGAAGCGCTGCTCGGAACCATGCTGTGTCCCGACGGACTGGAAGGCAAGGGCTGGCACCTCGCGCTTCCACAGGCGCGTTTCGACAGATTCGCGGACTGCCGTGTGGGCGTGCTCGGGCTGCCCGGGTGGCTGCCCGTCGAGGACAGCATCCTCGGCGCGCTGGAGGACCTCTGCTCGCTGCTCGCGTCGCGCGGCGCGCGACTCCTCGACCTCGACGTCGAGCCGCACTTTGGCGATCTGCGGCAGTACTACCGGGACTACCTCGAGCTGCTGCAGTGCAGCCTGGCCGGAGCACTTCCGCCCGACAAGCGCACCAGGGCTGCGCGAAAGATGCGCGGCTACGGTGACGAGTTTCTCGATGCGGTCGCGGACGGCCTCGAGGCGGATGCCGGACGAATGCTTGCGCTGCTCGAGCGTACCGAGCGCAGCCGGTCACAGTGGGAGCGCATATTCGACGAAGTCGATGTGGTCCTTTCGCCGGTCTGCAGCAGCAACGCGTTCACGCACGACGATGGCTACTTCTACGATCGCGTGCTCGAGGTCAACCGCGAGCCGATGCCGTACTACCGCCTGAGCGCGCTGCCGGCCCTCGCCTCGTTCGCCGGGCTGCCGGCGACCGTCTTCCCGACCGGTCGCTTCGATGCGCGCGGCGCGCCGGTGGGCCTTCAGGCGATGGGCGCGTACCTCGAGGACCTCACGACGATCCGATTCGCCGCGCTGGTCGAGACCGAGCAAGGCGGGTTCGTGGCCCCGTCGGTCGAATTGCTGGACTCGTCGCTGTGAACGCCAGCCTTCACCGAGCCCGGGCGCAATTGGAGTTCGAACCATGAATCACGACAGCGAGCACTTCGACGGCCATTGTGGCTGCGGCTACGTCCGGTACCGGATGACAAGCCGGCCGATGTTCGTGCACTGCTGTCACTGCCGGTGGTGCCAGCGGGAGACGGGCAGCTCGTTCGCGCTGAATGCATTGATCGAGGCGAGTCGCGTCGAACTGCTGCAGGGCGAGGTCGAGGTCATCGACACGCCATCGGAGAGCGGCAAGGGCCAGCGCATCTCGCGATGTCCAAAGTGCCACGTCGCGCTCTGGAGCAACTACGGCGGGGGCGCTGACCTGGTCAGGTTCGTACGGATAGGCACGCTGGAAGATCCCGATCTTCTCCCGCCGGACATCCACATATTCACCGAGTCGAAGCAGCGCTGGGTCGTGCTGCCGCCCGGCATGCCCGCGGTTCCCCAGTATTACCGGGCATCGCAATGGTGGCCTGCGGCGAGTCTGGAGCGACGCGAACGGCTGCGGCGCGGCTAGGAAAGCATCAAGCTGTCGTCCGCGAATTCCCAGCGGCACGCACGGCGCATCGCCTTGTCAGGCCGCGAGCAGGTCCTCCGCCGTCAACTCGGATGCGTTCCGGCCCCCGGCGTAGCGGGTCAGGCCCACCCTGTCGTAGTGCTCGCGGATGCGCGGCGAGAAGATGCCGATGTACTCGAGGTTCGGCACCAGTCGCTTGAACATGATCTGCCTGAAGTCCTGCATGAAAGGTGAGCTGGAGATGATCCGGTCCCAGTCGGAGCGCTTGATGCGCCCGCCGAACCACTCGTCGTGGATCTCATGGGCCAGGAACCGGTCGCGCATCAGGCAGGCGACCTCGAAGGTCCAGTCTTCCCGCTCGCGCAACTCGCTCGCGGACAGTTCGGCGAAATGCCGCTTCAGAGCCAGCACGCCGTAATGCACGTGGCGCGCCTCGTCCTGGATCACGTAGCGCAGCAGTTCCTTCAACAGCGGTTCGCGCGTGGACTGGTACATCATGCTGAACGCGCCGAGCGCCAGTCCCTCGATCATGATCTGCATGCCGAGAAACTTCATGTCCCAGCGCGAATCCCGCATCAGCGCGTCCATGATCGTGAACAGGTTGTCGTTGACCTGGTACAGCTTGCCGAGCTTGGTCTCCAGGTAGCGAAGGAAAACCTCGAGGTGGCGGGCCTCGTCCATGACCTGTGTGGCGCCGTAGAACTTGCCGTCCACCCAGCGCACGCTCTCGGTCACCTGTGCAGAGGCGTACAACGCTCCCTGCTCGCCGTGCATGAACTGGCTCAACAGCCATGACGAGAAGTCGTGGATGAAACGCATCTGCTCGTCCCGGTTGAGCCGGATGCCGTGCTCGGCGAGGCCAGCGAGCGGTACGAGCTCGACCGGAAACAAGGGCACCTCCGGATTGCGCGGATCAACGTCGATGGACCAGTCGAGCTGGGTATCGCCGTCCCACTGGTTCTGCACCGCGCGGCGGTAGAGTTCATACATCTCGGGGTAGTCGCCCTGGTAGCGGAAGTCGAACCAGGCGTCGTGCGACGCGCGCATGCCGACCGGCTCGCCCTGCTTGCCCTGCTTGAGCAGGAACCCGCGGGCCACCGATGGGGCCAGGTCCACCATCACCTTCCTGTTCTCGACCCGGGTCGCCATCTTCATCGCGTCGAACACGTCCTGGATGCGACGGCGTGCAGGGCTGGGCATTGTCTCGAGCGCGCGATCTGGAAGCATCGGAAGCGTTCCTCTCAGTGATCTTCGATTACGACGTCGGCATCGGCGTAGGAGCAGCAGGCGAGCAGGTAGCCCGCTGCGCGCTCGGCGTCGCTGAGGCAGTTGGGTTCGCTCATCACTACGGTGCCGGCGCTGCGCCGGACCTTGCAGGCCCCGCAGCCGCCCATCGTGCAGCTGTAGGGCAGTTCCAGGCCGGCCTCGAGGCCGGCCTGCAATACAGTCTGCCCGGGTCTCGTGCGGACGCGGCGGCCGCTCGCGGCGAACGTGACCTCGGCGCTGTGCTGCGGGATGCGCGTCGTGGCTGCCGAAGCGTAGGTGAAGCGCTCGGTACGGATTCGCTGGCGCGGCACGCCGGCTGATTCGAGCGCGGTGCAAACGCTCTGCATCATCGGCTCGGGCCCGCACACGAAGTAGGCGTCGGCGACGAGCGGGCCGAGCGCACGGAGCACGCACTGGCCGTCGAGCGCGCCCTGCAGTCCGCTCCAGCCGTCCGGGGCGTCGTCCAGCGCATGCTGCAATTCGAGGCGGCGTCCGAACCGGGCTGCCAGCGAGTCGAGGCGCTCGCCGAAGATGATCTCCCGCTGGTCGCGGTTTCCGCAGAGCAGCGTCACGCGACTCTCCGGCTCACGGCGCAGCACCGTCTCGAGGATGCTGATCAGCGGCGTGATCCCTACACCGCCGGCAACCAGGACCAGGTGACGCGATGCGGCGGGATCGAGCTCCAGCGTGAAGGCGCCCGTCGGTTCCGTCGAGACGATCGTATCGCCGGCCTGCAGCTGCTCGTGCAGGTGGCGCGAGACGAGTCCGTCCGGCGTGCGCTTGACCGTGATCGACGGCAGGCCGTCGGAGGCCGGGGACGACGAGAACGAATAGCAGCGGCGTTCGGTGCGTTCGCCCAGGTTCACGACCAGCGTCAGGTGCTGGCCGGCCTGGTAGTTGAAGCTCGGCGGGCCGCCCTCCGGCGACTCGAGCACGAAGGTCTTCGTCGAGGGTGTCTCCTGGATCACGGCGGCGACGCGCAGGCGGTGCAGCGACTCACGCGCCCGGCCGGTCGCCCAGCGGGGATTCGGTTGCCGGAGCTCGAACGGCGGCGGCGGTTCGGCGAACCAGCCTCGCAGGAATTGAACGGCGCTGGTCATCGTGCGGCAGCGGCTCCCAGAGAGTGTATATACACACTATACACTTTGGCCGACCAATACAAGCCCGGCGCGCTGGCACCGGCTGTGCGACGGCCCCGGGGCGGTCCGACCCCTAGCGACCGTTGCCAACCTCGGCCAGGAAACGCCTCATCTGCTTGCGGTGCATCGCGCCCAGCAGACGCGCGATCACCGGACCGACCTGCTCCACGACGCGAGAGAGTTCCTCCGGCCCGGCGCCCGTGTATCGCTGCAGCGCAACGCGCGCCTCGCGCGCGACGAGCTGCTCCATCGAGTCCTGGTACAGGCGCAGTTCCGCCGGGGTGAAGCCCTGCGCAGGTCCCATGCCGACCTCCTTGAACCGGGCCCAGCACTCGAGAATCACGGCGTCGTCCTCCGAGACCCTGTCGCCGTTCGCTCCACGCTCGATCGCGATCAGCCCGGCGTCTGCCAGTTCGCGAAGCTCGCGACGCGCGACGCGAGCCGGCACGAAGTCCGAGATTTCGACGGTCGGCCGCTGCTGGGCATTCGCCCAACCGGCCAGCGTGCCGCGAACCCGGCGGACCAGGTCCTCTTGTTCCGGCGTGAAGCTCTCCTCGACGGTGTCGTCGAGCACTGCTCTTATCGCCT
>DATIRA010000409.1:0-5979 GCA_035470225.1 Steroidobacteraceae bacterium
CCCCGCGCTTGAGCGCGTAGTCCTCACCCTCGTAGCCCCACCAGTCCCAGCAGCCGTTCGGGTTGAGCGGCTGGTAGCTCGGCGCGAGCTGCGGGAACAGCAGGACGATGGAGTTCGCCGCGGCGGTCTCCAGGTAACCTGCCGATTCCATGAACTCGCGACCGATCTCGGTGGCTCCCTGCTTGCAGCCATGGAAGACCACGTGCAGTCGGCAACGTGCGCGTGCCCCGGCTCGGCAGTCCTCGGGCACGAACAGCCATCCCTGCTCCGCGAACGCGCGGCTCGCCGCGACCTCGGCGTACGGTCGCTGGTCGAACTCACGAAGCTCGCGGGTCGGGTCGCTTGCGCCGGCCGCCTGCAGCGGGCCGTATAGCTGCTCGAGCAACGCCCGTGCGGCGTCGAAGCCACAGTCGCCCAGGAACGGTGCCTCGGTGAGCCCGCAGGCGCGGCCGTTGCCAACCGTCGGGAAGGTGTGGCCGGTGGCGCTGCGTTCCACGCGCAGCACGTTTTCCGGCTGCACCAGGGCCTCGTAATACGCCTGCAACGCATCCACGACCGAGGCCGCGACGACTTCATCGTCGGCGCCATGGAAGATCCAGACCCGGTCGTCGACCAGTCCGGCGATCGGATCGATTTCCCCGCGCAACGCCAAGTGACTCGTCATCTCCAGAAGCCGGTCGGTCGGAATTCGCTCGCCCTCCTTCATGCAGCGTCCGAGGGCGAGCCGCAGCGAGTTCTCCGCGCAGAAATATGGACCGGCCGCCAGCACGCCGGCGCCGCCGACCAGGTCGGAGTAGGCGACGTGAAACTGGACCGCCATGTAGCCTCCCGCCGATATGCCCGAAACCGTGACGGATTGGGGATCGATCGGCAGCGCCGGCAGGCGGTCGGGCTCGGTGCGTTCGCTGCAGCCGGCAATCACCAGCAGCACGGCCAGCGCGGCGGCACGCACCGGCCCGCGCCGGCTCACCCTCGGGCCGGGACCTGATTCCTGACACATCGGGCAAGCATCTCGCACATTCGTCCTGATAGGCTAGTCGACGATGCGCGGCCGCCGATCCGCGACTTTTCGGAAGCAACGACCCGGGCCCCCGGCAACCGTCGTCGGACTGGCTGTTCTCGCCGTGCTCTGCGCTGCGAGCGTGCTGGCTGCCATGTCGCCGTTCGGGTGGCCGTTCGAGCTGTTCGTGCATTTTCGCCCGCAGTACGCGGTCGCGTCGCTGCTGCTCGCAGTACTGCTGGTGGGGCTCGGGCGCTGGCGACCGGCCGCCATCGCGCTGATGCTGGCCGCGCTGCATGCCTGGCCGGTGGTGCCCAGCTCGCAGGCTGGTGCCGCGCGCGTCGCCTGTGAAGGTCCGGGGCTCAGCGTCGCTACCGTGAACCTCTGGTTCAGGAACTCCGATCCGGCTGCGCTCGTCTCCTGGCTCGCTTCCGGGCCTGCGGACCTGGTGATGCTCCAGGAGGTCACCGACGATTGGGCGAGCGCATTGGTCCTTCTGACCGACGAATACCCCTACCAATGGCTGCTTCCGCGCGAGGATCCGTACGGCATCGGAGTGATCAGCCGGCACGCGCTCCGTGTCGCCAGCGTCGATCTCGCCGGGGACGGCCTGCCGTCGCTGACCGGTGCCGTCGAAGTCGATGACCGCGTGCTGCGCTTCATCGGCCTGCACACTCACTGGCCATTGCTGCCCGGGCTCGCCCGCCGCCGCGACGCTGCGCTTTTCAGCGCCGCGGACGAGCTTCGCGCCGGCGATGGGCCTGCCGTCCTGCTCGGCGACCTGAACCTCAGTCCCCACGCGCCCAGCTACCAGCAGTTGCTGGACCGCGGCGGACTCCGGGATGTGTTGCCGCGCCGTGCCTGGCACCCGACCTGGATGGCAGGCTTCTGGCCGCTCGCGCTGCGCATCGACCACGTGCTGGTTTCGAACGGAGTGTGCGTCGAGACAGCAAGTATCGGGCCCGACGTGGGCTCCGACCATCGGCCCGTGATCGCGCGGTTGACGCTGCGCTGATTCGCAGCCGGGTTCTAACGGCCAATCCGGCCCGCAAGGGCCTGTGATCGGCTCAGCCAGGTCCGAGCGTCTCGCCGGTCGGGGCTTCGAATTCCTGGCAGCACTCCAGCAGCCAAGTGCGGAATCGAACGACTTTCGGCAGCGAGAAATGCTCCGGCGGCGCGACGAGGTACCAGGCCCGGCGCTGCTGAACGCTGGGCAACATGGGTCGGACCAGCCGCCCCGCGGCGAGGTCCGAGGCGACCAGCGACCATCGGGCCAGCGCTACTCCTGCGCCCTGCTCCACGGCTGCGAGCGCCGCCGAGGAGTCCTCGAGCTGAGGAATCGTCTCGGCGCGGGTCGTATCGCCCCCGACCCGCCTCAGCCAGTCCACCCAGGGCTCGGAGCGGCTGTGGATCAACGGATAGCGCGTGAAATCCGACAGCGTTTCTATGGGGCCGAGCTTCGTCAGCAGCGCGGGACTGCAGACCGGGAAGACCCACTCGTCGAGCAGGCGTTCGGCCTTAAGGCCCGGCCACGGGCCGAGGCCGTAAATGATCGCCGCATGGAAATCGTCGCGACTGAAGTCGAGCTCCGCCCGAGGCGGGCCGAAGCGCACCTCGATCTCCGGATGACGCCGGGTGAACTCGCCCAGGCGGGGCAGCAACCAGCGCTGCAGGAACTCGTTCGGCACACTCAGGTTCAGCAGGCCTCCGACCCGTTCCCGGCGCAGCCGGTCCACGGCGCGGCGCAGCTCGTCGAGCCCGCGGGCGACGCCGGGCAGCAGCTCCGCTCCCTCCTGGGTCAGTGCGACGGCGCGCGTGTGCCGGCGGAACAGAGGTACACCGATGTCCGCTTCGAGCGCCTTGACCTGGGCGCTTACGGCCGCCGTGGTGACGCCGAGCTCCTTCGCTGCCGCAGTGAAGCTCAGGTGGGTTGCGACCGCTTCGAATACCCGCAGGGCATTGAGTGGCAGGCGGTCCGGCTGGCCAGGCATGGCAGGGCCTCGTGTAAACAATTGGTTAACAATAAGATGAATTCCTGCTGCCAGCAAGCTGCCGACCGCTCAACTTGTCGAGGCAATCTGAAGAAACCGGTACCTGGTTCCAGCCTGAAACCGGCCCCGACTCGTGCGCGAAAACAGTTCCCGGAGATCAAGTAATGTTTATCAGTCGCCTGGTCGGTGCTGTCTCGGGCCTGCTAATGCTCATCGCCTGCACGTCCGCCCCCTCGATTCCGACGGCCAGCAAGGTCGATCTGGAACGGTTCATGGGCGACTGGTACGTGATCGCGAACATTCCCACCTTCCTCGAGAAAGGCGCGCACAACGCTGTCGAATCGTACCGGCTGGATCCGGACGGCAGCATCGCGACGACGTTCACGTTTCGCCAGGATGCCTTCGACGGGCCCGAGAAAGTGATGCGCCCACGGGGTTTCGTCCGGGACCGGCAATCCAATGCGGTGTGGGGCATGCAGTTCGTCTGGCCCATCAAGGCCGAGTACCTCATCGCGTACGTCGACCCGGAATACACCGAGACGATCATCGCGCGGAGCGCCCGGGACTACGTCTGGATCATGGCGCGCGAGCCCGAGATTTCCGCGGCCGATTACGCCCGGCTCGCGCAGCGCGTAGCGGATCTCGGTTACGATGTGAGCAGGTTGCAGAGGGTTCCGCAGCGCTGGTGAACCGCGCTGCGGAGCATCCGACGAAGCAAGCCGCCGGTTCGGGCGGCGCAATTCCGGCCGGTCGGCCGGACAGTCAGCGTGAGGAGGCCAATTATGTCCGTCGCCAAAATTACAGAGATCACCTCTACGTCGAAGAAAAGCTTTGCCGACGCAGTCGACAGCGGCGTCAAGCGCGCCAGCAAGACGATCCATGGCATCAGCGGCGCCTGGGTCGCCGACCAGGAGGTCGCGGTCAAGGGCGGCAGGGTTACAGAGTACAAGGTCAGGCTGAAGCTGACCTTCGTGCTGGACGACAAGTCCTGATACGGGCGCGGGCTCCGGGCGCGGAGGGATCGATCCGATGACGTTCAACCAGGCCATCGTTACCGTCGCGGCGTGCCTGCTGGTCGCTGCCACGGTCGCCGGCGACCGATCGCCAAAGAGCATCTCGCCCGACGCGCTGAGCGAGCGCCTGTCGCAGGGCGAGCAGGCGCCGATCGTGCTGGACGTGCGCAGCCCGGAGGAGTTCGTGACCGGGCACGTTCCGGGGGCAGTGAACATCCCGTTCGACCAGGTCGCCGGCCGGCTCGCCGAGATCCCGAAGGACAAGGACCTGGTGCTCTACTGCCGCAGTGGCCGGCGAGCCGGTATCGCTGCCGATGTGCTGGTGGCGAACGGCTACGCTCCTGCGTCGCTGCTCGAAGGCGACATCGCGGGTTGGCAGGGTGCTGACCTGCCTGTCGAGCGCCCTGCGGACGCGGCGGCCTGCGTGGCTGCGCTGCAGGCTGCACGGGATGTAGAGAAGGCCTGCGCTCCCCCGGCGGTTCGCTGAGAGCCGCGCTCAGCGCGCGAGGGCCTGGTCCAGGTCGCGGACCAGGTCGTCGGCGTTCTCGAGCCCGACCGACAGCCTGATCAGGTTGGGCGGTGTCGTTGTGAGCGGCCCTTCGATCGAGGCGCGGTGCTCGATCAGGCTCTCCACGCTCCCGAGGCTGGTGGCCCGCGTGAAGACCGTGGTCCTGGCCACGACCGCGAGCGCTGCCGCAGCATCGCCCGGCACCTGGAACGAAAGCACTCCGCCGTAGCCGCCGTCCATCTGCCGCGCTGCCAGCGCGTGCCCCGGGTGTGAGTCGAGACCGGGATAGTGGACGGTGAGCACGCGCCGGTCCGCGGCGAGAAAGCGCGCTAGCGTGAGGGCATTGCCGGCCTGAGCGCGTACCCTGTACGGCAGTGTGGCCAGGCTGCGCAGCAGCAGCCAGCAGTCGAACGGCGAAGGTATCCCGCCCCCGGACGACTGGAACACCCGCAACCGTTCGAGGGACGGTCCCGCTTCCTTCACGGCCACGACCCCGCCAAGCAGGTCGCTGTGTCCTCCAAGGTACTTGGTCGAGCTGTGCATCACGAGGTCGGCCCCGAGCTCGAGCGGGCGCTGCAGCACCGGGCTGGCAAAGGTGTTGTCGCAGGCGAGCAGCGCGCCCCGCGCGTGGGCGAGGTCCGCGATGGCCGCAATGTCGCTGATCCGCAGCAACGGGTTCGACGGAGTCTCCAGCCACAGAAGCGATGCTCCGGCCCCCAGCGCTCGTTCCACCTCGGACAGGTCGGTCATGTCCACGAACTCGCTGCGTATGCCGAAGCGCGGCAGCAGTTCGCGGAGCTGTGCCGCGGTGCCGTGATAGCAGTCCTCGGAACACAGTACCCGGCCGCCGGGCGCTGCGAGACTGAATACGGCCAGCGAGGCGGCCGAGCCGGAGGCGAAAGCGACGGCCTGCGCGCCGGATTCCAGCGCCGCGACCGCTCGTTCGAGCGAGGCACGGTTGGGATTGTCCGCTCGTGCGTAGCTGAAACCGCGCGGATATCCGCCCTCCGTCGAGCGCTCGAAAGTGGTCGAGAGGTGGATCGGTTCTCGCACCGCGCCGGTCGCAGCGTCGACCGCGCGGCCCGCATGAATCGCCAGCGTCTCTATCTTCATCGTGGTGGCTCGTACTCCTGCAGGCCCACGACCAGCATGCCCGGACCCCCGTGTGCACCGAGTGCGCTGCCCAGTGGCAGCAGCCGCGAATAGGCCACGTTCGGTCCGCTCAGGCGATCCAGCAGCCACTGACCGTCGTCTTCGCAGTTCGCGTGACCCACGAGCAGTCGGTAGCGGCGGCCCGCGTCCATGCGTCGCAGCACGAAGTCGGCGAATTTCTCCTTCAGGCGCCTGCGTCCGAACACCACGCCGCCGGCCGTCACCCGCCCCCGGGCATCGTTGTGCAGGATCGGCATCAGCCGGAACACGTCCGCGACGTTCTTGACCCAGCGCGGCACCCGTCCGCCGCGCACC
>DATIRA010000410.1:0-6882 GCA_035470225.1 Steroidobacteraceae bacterium
GGATCCTTCGCGGCGAGCCGATTGCAGCGGTGGAGTGGATGATCAACCTGGGCGCGAGCCTCGCGCTGGTTGCGGTGGTCTGGGCGGTCGCGGCGAGGCTGTACCACCGCGAGCAGCTCGCGGTGTCTTCCTGAGCCGTCCATCGGGTCGACGCAGCACCGCGCGAGCGCAGGCGACAGCGTCATTGCCCGGTCGTAAGCACCAGCTTGCCGATGGTATCGCCGCGCTGCATCCGGCGGAGCGCCTCGGGGGCATCGGAGAATGGCAGCGGCAGCACCGGTGCGGGCGGTCCGGGAATCAGGCGCCGCACCGCCGGCCAGGCGGCCGCGAGACGGTCGACCTCGTCCCACAACCAGATCAGGTTGAACGCCATCAGGCTCAGGTTGGCCGGGATCATCGCGAGCGGATCCAGCCTCGGCCGTCGCAGCCAGTGCCAGGCGAGGCGTGGCAGGTTCGGTCGCGCGCCCCGGCTCATGAAGTCCGCTGCGCCATAGAGCACGTAGCGGCCTGCTGGGCCCAGGCGCTCTAAGCCAGGGCGGAATGCGGACCCGAGCACCGCGTCGAACACACAGTCGAAGCCGTCGGCTCCCAGCGCTGCGAGCGCGAGATCGAGCCGCTCGCCGAAGCGCCGGCCGCCGCGCAGCACGACCGTCTCGGCTGCGAACCCGCGCTCGCTCAGCAGGAAGCGGCGCTTGTGCTCGGATCCCACGATCGCCACAGGACGCGCGCCGAGCGCGGCGACCAGCTCGAGCGCACGCAGGCCTACGCCGCCCGCAGCCGAATGGACCAGCACCGCGTCTCCCGGTCCGATCGCGCCGAGTTCCACGAGCCCGTACCAGGCCGTCAGCGCCTGCACCGGGTAGGCGGCTGCCTGCGGCAGTGTCCAGCCTTCCGGGACCGGCAGCAGGAAGTCGAGATCTGCGTTCAGGGCGGTGGCGTACGCACCGAAGCGGGTCAGCGCGATGACGCGATCACCGACGCGCCAGCGTTGTCCTTCGCTTCCCGCTCCGAGAGCCTCGATCACGCCGGTGCATTCCAGGCCAGGGACGAAAGATCCGTCCGGTGTCGCGGAATAAAGCCCGAGGCAGGCGAAGATGTCCGCGAAATTCACGCCCACGGCCTCGATCCGCAGACGCGCCTCGCCGGGGCCAGGCGGCGCGACAGGTTCCTCGACGCACCGCAGGCGGCGCAATGAACCGGCGCGGCTGGTCCGCCAGGCGTGGCGAAGGATGGTCATCGGGTCAGCATATCCCAGCGAAGCGCGCCGCAGACCTCCGCCCCGGCCGACGCAGCACGGACCGGGTAGACTACGAGCTGTTCCCTGTTCCGTTTCGTCGCCCAGGCTGCGCGTCCCATGCTGACCAACGTGATCCTGTTCATCGCCGGTCTCGTCACACTGCTGGCCGGTGCCGAGAGCCTGGTACGCGGCGCATCGCGGATCGCGCTGTCGTTCGGCGTCACGCCACTGGTGGTCGGGCTCACGATCGTCGCGCTGGGCACGAGCTCGCCGGAACTCGCGGTCTCGATCGGCGCGGTCCTCGCCGGGAACAGCGATCTGGCGATCGGCAACGTCATCGGCAGCAACATCTTCAACGTGCTGGTGATCCTGGGGCTCAGCGCGATCGCGGCTCCGCTAGTGATCCATGCGCAGGTCGTCAGGCAGGAAGTACCGATCATGATCGGTGCCGCGCTGCTGCTGGCCGTCGTGATACTGGATGCCCGGCTGGGCCGGCTGGACGGCGCTCTTCTGCTCGCGCTTCTTTCGGGCTACGTCGTGTTCCTGGTGCGGCAAGCCCGGGCGGCGACACGGCAGACGCAGCACGAATACGAGGAAGCCATGCCGCGGCGGAACGCCTGGGACCGCCACTGGTTCGTGCAGCTGCTGCTGATCGCGGCGGGCCTCGGCCTGCTGGTGCTCGGCTCGGACTGGCTCGTCAAGAGCTCGGTGGCGTTCGCGCGCGCGCTGGGTGTCAGCGACCTGATCATCGGCCTGACGATCATCGCGGCCGGGACGTCGCTGCCCGAGGTGGCCACCTCGGTGCTGGCCGCGCTGCGTGGCGAGCGCGACATCGCGGTCGGCAATGCGATCGGCAGCAGCACGTTCAACATCCTCGGCTGCCTCGGGGCGTCGGGTCTGGTGAGCTCGGGCGGGCTGACGATCGCGCCGGCGGTCATGCACTTCGATCTATGGGTGATGGTCGCCGTGTCGGTCGCCTGCCTGCCGGTGTTCATGGCGAGACGGCAGATCGGCCGCCTGACCGGGATCGCCTTCATCGCGTACTACGCGGCCTACGTCACCTACCTGATCCTCGACGCGCAGGGTCACGACGCGCTGCCGGAGTTCTCCAGCATCATGATCGGCTTCGTGCTGCCGATCACGGTGGTGACTCTGGTTGCGCTGGTCGTACGAAATCAGCAGAAGAAGCTGACCCGCGACCCGCACTGAGCGTGGCCCGCACGCGCCGGATCGAACCGGCTGCGTACTGCGCCGGGCAAGCCGCAAGGCGCTCTCGGAGAACACGGACTGCCGTGTGCCGGCAGTGGATGGAGAATTCGCGGGCCCGGACCGTGCCGGTCCGACATCGAGTTAGAAGAGGGCAAGCATGCGTATCGGTATCGTCGGAGCGGGGCTGAGTGGACTGGCGACGGCGTTCTACGTCAGGCGCGCGCGGCCGGATGCGGAACTCGTCGTGTTCGAGTCCGAGCCAATCGCCGGCGGCGCGCTGCAGACGCACGAGATCGACGGTTTTCGATTCGAGGGCGGCGGCAACGGCTTCCTGACCAACAAGCCCGACTGCCTGCAGCTCGCCCGCGACTGCGGGGCGGAATCGCTGCTGCTGCCGAGCTCGGACCTCGCCCGCAAGCGCTACATCTTCACGGACCGGCTGCACCGGATGCCGGAGTCTCCCCAGTTGTTCGCGAAGTCGAAGCTGATGACGCTGCCGCAGAAGCTGCGCATGCTGGGGGAGTTCTTCGTGCCGGCGCGGAAGGACGGCGGCGACGAGACGCTGCGGGAGTTCGGCGACCGCCGCCTCGGCCCGGCGTTCACCGGTGTCTTTCTCGACGCGATGTCAGCCGGGATCTACGGATCCACGCCGGAGAAGATCTCCGTCAAGGCGGCGTTTCCGCTCGTGGTCGCGCTGGAGAGGGACTACGGCGGGCTGTTCCGCGGGATGCTCGCGAAGCGCAAGAAAGAGGCGGGACCGGGCGGCGTCCTGACCAGCACCAAGCTCGGCATCAGCACGCTGATCGAGCAGCTGCGCGGATCTATCGACGCCGAGTGGCACATCGGCGAGCCGGTCGCGGCCGTGGAGCGGCAGGGCCAGCGGTTCCGGATCGAGACCGCGCGCGGCGCCGTCGAAGTCGATCGCGTCGTGGTCAGTTCGCCGTCCTACGCGGCTGCGGAGCAGCTGCGCGGACTGGACCCGGAGCTCGCGCGGATGCTCTCGGGCATCGAATACTCGCCGATCGCGGTGGTCGGGTTCGGCTATCGCTCCCTCGAGGAACCGCTCGACGGTTTCGGGCTGCTCACGACGACGTCCTCGCGGCAGCCGATCCTGGGCGTGCTCTGGGACAGCAGCATCTTTCCGGACCGGGCGCCACCCGGGGCGAAGAGCCTGCGCGTGATGATCGGCGGGCAGCGCAATCCCGAGCTGGCGCTGCAGGACGACGCCGGCCTGATCCGCACGGCCCGCGAGGGAGTCCGCTCGACGATGGGACTCGATCGCGATCCGGACGTCACGTTCGTGAAGCGCTGGGACCGCGGCATTCCGAGTTACACGCCCGGCCACATCGCCGCCGTGGAGCGGATCTTCGCGCGCCTGGAGCGGACGCCGGGGCTGTTCCTGAACTGCAACGCCTACCGCGGCGTAGCGATGAACGACTGCGCGCGGAACAGCCGGGAGCTCGCCCCGCGGGTCGTCGCGTGAGCGTCGGTGCTACCAGGCGATGCCGTAGTCCTCGCCGTGATTGCTCGAGCCACCCCACATCGTGCCCTGCTCGTGGTCGAGCAGGATCGCATTGATCGGACCGGAGGTCCTCGACTCGAACTCCATCTTGTAGCCGCGGGCCGCGAGCTCCTTGCGAACCCAGACTGGCACCGCTTCGTTCAGCACGATCCGCCCGGGCTGCGAGTCGTGCTTGTCGAATGAACTCTTCATCTGGTAGCTATTGAAGTTCGCGGCTTCCGCAGCCTCCTGCGGGGTCATTCCGAACTCGACGATGTTCAGCAGGAACTGCAGCAGGTTCTGGTCCTGCGTGTCGCCGCCCTGTACCGCGAAAGCGAGCCAGGGCTTGCCGTCCTTCATCGCGATGCTCGGCGTCAGCGTCACCCGGGGACGCTTGCCCGGCTCGAGCAGGTTGTAGGGGTTCTGTTTCGCGTCCAGCACGAACGACTGCATGCGCTGGCTCAGGCCGATGCCGGTGCGTCCCGCGATCGTGGCCGGGACCCAGCCTCCGCTCGGCGTGACGGCAACGAGCCAGCCTTCGGCATCCGCCGCGACGACGCTCGTCGTGCCGCTGCGGAAGCCCGCCTCGAATCGCTCCAGCTCGGCAGACGACAGCTCCGCTGGCGCGTTCGCCGCATGCTGCCCGAGCAGGTCCTGATACGGATTGCGCTGGCCCTGGAACGGGTAGGGATCACCGGGGCCCGCCCGCTCGTCGTTCCGCTCGGGCCTGATCAGCGCTGCGCGCTGCTTCGCGTATTCCTTCGAGAGCAGCCCGCGCCGGGGTTCCTCGGGCGGGAAATAGGGGTCGCCATAGTAGAAATCGCGATCGGCGAAGGCCAGGTTCATGGCCTGGTACAGCGTGTGAATGTAGCTCGCGCTGTTGTAGCCCATCGACTGCAGGTCGAAGTTCTCGAGGATGTTCAGCGACTGCAGCAACGCCGGCCCCTGGGTCCAGGTGTCGAGCTTGAATACCTCGACGCCGCGGTAGCGGGTGCTGAGCGGTTCCTCGAGCAACGGCTTCCAGCGTGCGAGATCCTCCATCGTGATCAGGCCGCCCTGTTCGGCGACGCCGCGGACGAACTCCTTCGCGATGTCACCCCGGTAGAAGCGATCGTAGGCGGCCTGGATCGCCTCTTCGCGCGACCGCCCGGCCGCGAGCGCCTGCTGCTCAGCCTCGACCAGCTTGCGCAGCGTCTCAGCGAGGTCGCGCTGGCGGAAGATCTCGCCCGCCTTCGGCGCCTCGCGAGCCTGTCCCAGGTGCGGCAGCATCACCTGCCTGGAATACGGCCACTCCTTCAGCTTTTGCTTCCAGCGTTCGATCCTGTCCGCCGTGTCGGCCTCGATCGGGTATCCGTCGGCGAGCTCGATGGCCGGTTCGAGCACTTCCGCCAGCGACAGGCGGCCGAACTCGGAGAGCATCAGCATCAGTCCGCCCGGCGTGCCCGGCGTGACGGCGGCGAGCGGGCCATAGGCCGGCGGATAGTCCAGCTCCTGCTTGCGGAAGAACTCTGGCGTCGCGCCGGTCGGCGCGATGCCGAGGCCGTTGACGCCGACGACCCTGCGCGACCTGGGGTCGTAGATCAGCGTCTGGGTCTCGCCGCCCCAGCTGAGCACGTCCCACATCGTCGACGTCGCCGCGATCATCGCGCAGGCCGCGTCCACCGCGTTGCCGCCGCGCTGGAACATCATCGCGCCCGCGGTGGCGGCGAGCGGCTTGCCGGTGATCGCCATCCATTTGCTGCCATGCAGCGGCGGTTTCTGCGTCTTCGCGACGGACTGGGGCACGGCCGGTGTGACGGTCTGCCCATCTACGGAGCTGGTGGTCATCGTGAGTATTCCGGCCATCAGGGCCGTGATCAGCTGGTGTCTTGGCATGTGTCTGTTTCGTTCGATGGCGTCGGGCGGCGCACGGTCAGTCTGCTGGCCGGATCCGCTCCCAGCGCGGGCAGGCGGCGCGGCCCAGGCGGTCGCTCTGCGAGTACCAGTATTCCTTTTCCATGGTCCTGCTGCCCGTGAAATACCTGCATACGAGCCGCTCCCGCAGCAGCGCTCTCTCCACCCGCTCATCGACCAGGATCGCGCGGGAGGAGAACAGCAGCGCGAGCCAGGCCAGTCCGACGATACCGAGCGCGACCGACAGGAACCTGACGAGCATCGAACGCTCCACGAGCTGCTGCACGTCAAGTATGCTGCCCGACCGTCACTGATTCCACCGGGACCAGCCATGAAGCCATATTCCATCGTCCTCGCCGCGGCGGCGTTCGCGGCACTGCCTGCCGCCGCTGCCGTCGACCTGCAGCAGATCGAGCGCCAGGCGGACGACGTCTCGCCGAAGGTGATCGCCTGGCGGCGGGACTTCCACCAACACCCGGAGCTCAGCAATCGCGAGTTCAGGACCGCGGGCAAGGTCGCGGCCCACCTCGAGTCGCTGGGTATGGAAGTGACCACCGGGATCGCCCATACCGGCGTGGTCGGCGTGCTGCGCGGCGGCCGTCCCGGACCCGTGATCGCGCTGCGGGCGGACATGGATGCGCTGCCGGTGACCGAGCAATCCGAGCTGCCGTTCAAGTCGACCGCGACGGCCGAGTATCGCGGCGAGAAGGTCGGCGTGATGCATGCCTGCGGCCACGACGGCCACGTCGCGATCCTGATGGGCGTCGCCGAAGCGCTGGCGGGCCTCGGCGAGGAGCTGCCGGGAACGGTGCTGTTCGTGTTCCAGCCTGCCGAGGAGGGGGCACCCGACGGCGAGCGCGGCGGTGCCTCGCTGATGCTCGAGGAGGGAATCTTCGAGCGAATCCGGCCCGAGGCGGTCTTCGGGCTGCACCTGTGGTCGTCGCTGAACGCAGGCCAGGTCGGTTATCGCTCGGGACCGATGATGGCGGCCTCGGACCGCTACCGGATTCTCGTCAAGGGTCGCCAGACGCACGGTTCGCGG
>DATIRA010000411.1:0-5907 GCA_035470225.1 Steroidobacteraceae bacterium
GCTTTCGAATCGCGCGAGGCGATCGTAGCCGTCGCGCAGGCGCTGGACGACGCCGGACACATGCCCAACAAGTCCGGTAACGTGTCCTGCCGAAGCGCGGCCGGCATGCTGATCACGCCGTCGGGCGTGCCCTATCGCGAACTCGCGCCGCAACTGCTCGTCGAGCTCGGGCTCGAGGGGACTGTCGTCGCGGGGGCAGAGGGACTGCGTCCGTCATCGGAGTGGCCGATGCACGCGGCCGTGTACGCGCACCGGCGCGAGGTTTCGGCCATCGTGCATACACACAGCCCCTGCGCGACGGCGCTTGCCTGCGCGCATCGCGGCATCCCGGCCTTCCACTACATGATCGCGCTGGCCGGTGGTGAGATTCGCTGCATGCCGTATGCGACCTTCGGTACCGCCGAACTCGCCGAGCGTGCCGTTCAGGGTCTGGAGCAGCGCCGGGCGACGCTGCTCGCGAACCACGGTGTGGTTGCTGCAGGCCGCTCGCTGAGCGAGGCGCATTCGGTGGCGCTGGAGGTCGAGAACCTCGCAGGCGAGTACCTCGCGCTGCTGGCGGCGGGGCTCGAGCCGGTTGTGCTTACCGAGGAGGAGATGCGGAGGGTGATGGCGAAGTTCACGGACTACGGCCGGATCGAGCAGCAATGAGCGCGACTCTGTTCCTGTCGGCATGCCGGGAACGAAGCCGGTGAGCGGGCGGCGTTCTCCGCTGACTGGCGCGGACCCGATCGCGCTCACTGACGCGCAGCTGCTGCGCTACAGCCGGCAGATCTTCCTGCCAGAGATCGACGAGGCCGGCCAGCAGAGACTCGCGGGCTCGCGCGTGCTGCTGCTCGGGCTCGGCGGGCTCGGTTCTCCGGTGGCGACGTATCTCGCCGGTGCCGGGGTCGGGCGGCTCGTGCTGGTCGACCCGGACAGCGTGGATGTGTCCAATCTTCACCGGCAGATCCTGCACCGCAGCACCGGCGTGGGCCTCGCCAAGACCGAGTCGGCGCGGCAGTCCCTCGCGGCGCTTAATCCCGAGATAGACATCGTGACCCGCGCGGAACGGCTCTCCGGCGACGATCTCGTCGATGCTGTCAGCGGTGTCGATCTGGTCGTCGACGGTACGGACAATTTCGAGTCCAGATTCGAGCTGAACCGGGCGTGCGTGGCGCTGCACAAGCCGCTCATCTACGGGGCGGTGGTCGGCATGGAAGGCCAGGCTTCGGTTTTCCGGCCCGAGCTGGCTGATAGTCCTTGCTATGCCTGCCTGTACCAGGACCTCGAGCAGCACCCCGAGGCCGGACGACCCTCGTCGAGCTGGGAGAACTGCACGGGCCAGGGCGTGCTCGGCCCGGTGGCCGGCATCGTCGGCTGTATCCAGGCCACCGAGGCGCTCAAGCTATTGCTCGGCATCGGCACCAGCCTGGTCGGCCGACTGCTGCTCGTGGATGCGCGAAGCATGGAGTTCCACTGGTTCCAGTTGCGGAAGAACGCCGACTGCAAGGTCTGTGGCCCCTAGCTCGCTGCGCCGCAGCAAATCCAAAAGGGGACAGATTTATTTTCTGAAGTTGAGACGCAAATAAATCTGTCCCCTTTTGTCTGCGTTTGTCCGATGCTTTGGGCTCCGTTGCGGGTATCCGGGCGGTATCATCGACCGGTCAGCCGATTCGCTCCGGCCGGGCAGCTGCCGGGGCATCGGCTGGTACCTGCGACCCGGGTGGGGAAGAAGAACCGAAGGGAGAGTCGAGCATGTTGCGAGCGTTGAAGCTGGAGCCGGAGAAATGCACCGGCTGCCTGCAGTGCGAGATGGCCTGTTCCTACGAGAATGAAGGCGTCTTCAATCCCGCACTGTCCCGGATCAAGGTCTTCATGTTCCACGAGTCGGGGAGCTTCGCTCCCTACACCTGCACGCAGTGCGAGGAAGCGTGGTGCATGCACGCCTGCCCGGTGGAGGCGATCGTGGTCGATGCGGCCACCGGCGCCAAGGACGTGCTGACCGACGTCTGTGTCGGCTGCAAGGTCTGCACGATTGCGTGCCCGTTCGGCACGGTCAACTATCGGCAGGACACGGGCAAGGTGATGAAGTGCGACCTGTGCGGCGGCGACCCCTGGTGCGCCAAGGCCTGTCCGACCGCAGCGATCACCTACGTGGACATCGCCGACACCGGCCTCGAGCGCATGCGGGCCTGGGCTCAACGCGGCGAGGCCAGCACCGCGCGCTTCAATGCGCCGGTGCCGAAGGACCCGCAGAATTTCGAACGCGTGGAATCGTAGGGGGCACGGCCATGGCATGGACTCGAAAAGTCTTGCGCGTGAACCTGACGCGCGGCACCGCGACCGCCGAGCCGCTCAACATGGAGTGGGCCCGGCAGTATCTCGGCCAGCGGGGGCTGGCGTCCAAGTACCTGGTCGAGGAGATCGATCCCCGCTGCGATGCGCTCGGTCCGGACAACAAGCTGATCCTGGTTACCGGGCCGCTCACCGGCACGATGGTCTCCACCGGTGGCCGCTACTCGGTCGTCTGCAAGAGCCCGCTGACCGGCACCATCGCCTGCTCCAACTCGGGCGGCTACATCGGCGCAGAGCTGAAGAACGCCGGCTGGGACATGCTGATATTCGAGGGCAGGTCCCCGCACCCGGTCTACCTGAACATACGCGACGACAAGGCGGAGCTGCTGGATGCGGCGGAGGTCTGGGGCAAGTCGGTCTGGGAGGCGGACAAGATCCTGCGCAAGAAGCACCAGGACCCGAACGTGCGCATTTCCTGCGTCGGGCGCTCGGCTGAGACGGGCTGCCTCTACGCCGGCGTGATCAACGACCTGCACCGCGCGGCCGGCCGCTCGGGCGTAGGCACGGTCATGGCCTCGAAGAACCTGAAGGCCGTCGTCTGCCGCGGCACCAAGGGCGTCGGGAACATCAAGGATCCGCTGCGCTTCATGCAGGCCACCGAGACTGCGAAGAAAGTCCTGCGTGACAACGCGGTCACCGGGCAGGGCCTGCCGGCCTATGGCACGCAGGTGCTGATGAACGTGATCAACGAGGCGGGCGCGATGCCCACCTACAACATGAAGGAGACCCAGTTCCCGGGCGCGCACAAGATATCCGGCGAGGCGATGCACGAGCCGCGCGCGAGCGACGGCAAGCCCAACCTGACGACCAACGCTGCCTGCTTCGCCTGCACGATCGCCTGCGGACGCATCTCCACGATCGACCGCGGCCACTACACGATCAAGAACAAGCCCGAGTACTGGGGTTCCTCGGGCGGCCTCGAGTACGAGGCGGCCTGGGCGCTGGGTTCGGACACGGGCGTGGACGACCTCGATGCGCTGACCTATGCGAACTTCATCTGCAACGAGGACGGTTTCGACCCGATTTCGTTCGGCTCCACCGTCGCTGCAGCGATGGAGCTCTACGAGCAGGGAGTGATCACCCGCGAGCAGACAGGTGGCATCGAGTTCCGCTTCGGCTCCGCCGAGGCGTTGACGGCCGCGGCCGAGATGGTCGCCCGCGGCGAGGGCTTCGGTCGCGACCTCGCGCTGGGCTCGAAGCGCTTCTGCGCCAAGTACGGCAGGCCGGAGCTTTCGATGACGGTCAAGGGACAGGAATTCCCGGCCTACGATCCGCGTGCGATCCAGGGCATGGGCCTGGCCTATGCGACCTCGAACCGGGGCGCCTGTCACCTGCGCGGCTACACGGTGGCCTCCGAGATCATGGGGATCCCGGAGAAGACCGATCCGCTGCAGACGGCCGGCAAACCCGAGCTGGTGAAGGCCTTCCAGGACGCGACTGCGGCTTTCGACTCGGCGGGCATCTGCGTGTTCACTTCGTTCGCCTGGACGCTGGACGACGTCGCGCCGCAGGTGGATGCGGCCTGCGAAGGCGAATGGACCAGCGAGAAGCTGCTCGAGGTCGGCGAGCGCATCTGGAACCTCGAGCGGCAGTTCAACCTTGCGGCCGGTCTGACCGGCAAGGACGACACGCTGCCGAAGCGCCTGCTCAAGGACGCGGCAAACGTCGGTCCCGCGAAGGGTCACGTCGCCGAACTCGACAAGATGCTTCCGCACTACTACGAGATCCGCGGCTGGAACGAGCAGGGTGTACCGATGCCGGACACGCTGCAGAGACTCGGCCTGGGCTGAGACAAGGGGATCCGATGCGGCACTTGATTATTGGCGCGGGTCCGGCGGGCGTCGTCGCTGCCGAGCATTTGCGCAAGTACGATCCTGACGGAACCGTGATGCTGGTCGGCGAGGAGCCCGAGCCGCCGTATTCGCGGATGGCGATTCCTTACCTGCTGATGGACCGGATAGACGAGCGCGGCACGTACCTGCGCAAGGATCCGTCGCATTTCGATCGGCTCGGAATCGGGGTCGTCCGCGATCGCGTCACGGCGGTGGACACTGCGTCGCGGAGCGTGGCGCTCGCGGGCGGTGGTTCGGCTGCCTATGACAGGCTGCTGATCGCGACGGGCGCGAGTCCCGTCGTGCCGCCGATCCCCGGCATGGACAATGAGCGCGTGCATGCCTGCTGGACGTTGGAGGATGCGCGGAGAATTGCCGCGGCTGCCGGCAAGGGCAGCTCCGTCGTGCTGATCGGGGCCGGATTCATCGGCTGCATCATCCTCGAGGCGCTCGTCGAGCGGCGTGTCGAACTGACGGTGGTCGAGCTCGAGGACCGGATGGTCCCCCGGATGCTCAACGAGACGGCCGGAGGGCTGCTCGGCAGCTGGTGTCAGCAGCGGGGCGTCAAGCTCAGGGTTTCGAGCCGGGTCGCGTCGATCGAGCCTGGCACAAGCGGTCATCCGCTGCGCGTGGTGGTCGAGGGCGGTGAGAGCATCGGTGCGGATATCGTCATCCGCGCGACCGGCGTGCACTCCAACATCGATTTCCTCGAGGGCAGCGGCATCGACACGGATCGCGGCGTGCGCGTGAACGAGTACCTCGAAGCCAGCGTGCCCGGCGTCTATGCCGCGGGCGACGTTGCCGAGAGCCGAGATTTCTCTACCGGGGCCTACGTGGTCCAGGCGATACAGCCGACCGCGGTCGAGCACGGCCGGGCTGCGGCGCTGTACATGGCGCGGGGGCACGGCCATCCGCAGCGCGGCACGCTGAACATGAACGTGCTCGACACGCTCGGCCTGGTCTCGAGCTCGTTCGCCCAGTGGATGGGCATCGATGGCGGTGACAGTGCCGAAACCGTCGATTCCGACGCATTCCGCTACCTGAACCTCCAGTTCCAGGACGACGTTCTCATCGGCGCGACGGCCCTGGGCCTGACCGAACATGTGGGCGTGATCCGCGGGCTGATCCAGGGCAGGATCCGGCTGGGATCCTGGAAGAGCAAGCTGATGGCCGACCCGACGCGGCTGGTGGAAGCCTACCTCGCGTCGACGTTGCCAATGGGTCGCAACGCCTACGTGATATGAGAATCACGTTGAAGCTGTTCGCCTCGCTGGGACAGTTTCTTCCGCCTGGCGCGAACGCGAACGCGATCGCGGTCGAAGTGCCGGCCGGGGCGACAGCCCACCAGGTACTCGACCAGTTCAAGGTGCCGCGCGAGAAAGTCCACCTCGTGCTGCTGAACGGCGTCTACCTCGACGCTGGTGCAAGGGACGAGACGCCATTGCAGGCGGACGACGTGCTCGCTTCCTGGCCGCCGGTGGCGGGTGGCTGAGCAGGAGGCGGCGGACGGCCGCGCGGAGTCCGGCCGCGTCGTCAAGGACATGGCGATCACGCACGCGGATTTCTTCCGCACGCTCACACCATTGCTGCAGGGAGTCCGGCACGAGGTATCGGGGCAGGGCGTGACGATTTGGCCCGGCCAGGGATGCATCGCGATTCGGCTGGGCCCCGAGGGCACGCGCGCGCTCGGCAACTTCCGTCTGCCGCGAACCAGCGTCGAGCTGACCTTCCAAGACTGTCC